>DATLQA010000273.1:0-2209 GCA_035535495.1 Actinomycetota bacterium
CAGGAACCCCAGCGTGGTGTAGGCCTCCAGCATCTCGGTGTCCTCGGGCGGTGCCGTCGGGTCGGCCTGGAGCAGGTGGTCGACGACCCAGACGGTGTCCACGCCCGCTCGGTCGGCCCCACGGACCAACCGGGCCAGCTCTGACCCGAGCCCGTTCGGGCCGCCCGGCCAGGAGTAGTTGGTCACCGCGATGCTGACGCGCATATCCGCTCCATCCATAGCGACTCTAAATATAGAGCAACACCAACTATTGTACTCCTCGTTCGCCAATCACCCCGCCTGGGTGAGGACGGCTCACCCCGGTCTCGCGCATGGTGAGTCAGAGCGGGCAGCCAGGTTGACCGTCCGCAGGTGCGGACGTGGCACGTAGACGACCTACCCGCCGATCCTGCCGCTGCGGCCGCCCCTAGGGCGGCGTGACCGGCGGCGTGAGCCTGTACGGTGCCGTCCGCGCCGAAGGCAGCGCCTAGGCGGGGCGGATGGACCCGTACTGGCCGTCGAAGCCGGGGTCGCGCACGACCTCGCCGCGACGCACCTTGCCGATCGCTTCCGCCACCGCCGGGAAGCCGGCCTTGTCGATGGATTCAAGCGGCAGGCGCACCAGAATGGGCAGCTCAGGGCCGAGCAGCTCGACCATGGCGTCGATGGTCCGCCGCACCGTCTTGCTGGTGGGGCCGACCCCGGTGAACCCGGCGACGAGCTCATCCAAGGCGAGCAGGTTGCGCCAGCCGGCCGCCCCCGCCGGACGCACGCCCGCCGGGCGGTCCGCCAGGTCCTCCACCCGCTGCAGCACCCCCATGGTCAACCGCTTGCCGCAGACGGGGCAGCGCATGCGCGCCCGCCGCGCCTCGGCCGGCTCAAGGCGGACGCCGCAGCGCCGGTGCTCGCTCAGGTGGTACCGGCCCTGCTCGGGAAAGAACGCGAGCGTCCCCTGAAGCCCGTCACCGGTCTCCAGCGCGCGGCGGATCGCGAGGTAGTCCAGCTCGGTCGCGAACTCCGTCGCCTCCCGGCCGAGCCTCGACGGAGCGTGCGCGTCGGAGTAGCTGACCGACCGGAAGCGGTCGAGGCGGGACACCCGCCAGTCCATCGGCGGGTCCGCCGACAGTCCGGTCTCAATCGCGAAGAGATGCCGCGCCAGCTCCCCGTAGCAGGCCTCGATCGAGTCGAACCCCGTGGTGGCGCTCAGGACCCCGACCCACGGTGTCCAGACGTGCGCCGGCACCAGGTAGGCGCCGTCACCGCTCTCGAGTGTGGCCTCGAGCAGGTCGCCCGCGTCCATGGCAAGGGTCGGCCGCCCGTCCTCGGTGAGGTTCCCACTGCGGCCCAGGCGGTCGCTCAGGGTCGCCGCTGATTCCAGCTCCGGCACGTACAGCAGGTGGTGCATGCGCCGAGCACGTCCGTCCCGGCGGGACGCCGTCGAGGCCTCCACCGTCAGGAGAAATCGCAGTGGCCCCCGGCACGACCGGGGAAGCCGCTCGATCACGGCTTGGTCCAGCTCGTCCCGGAGCCGGAACAGGCCAGGCTCGGCCGGCACCAGCCCCTGCTTCAGCTGGAGTGCACATGCAGATCGGCATAGAACGACATACCTCTGGCTTTCCCGCCAAGAGGGTCAGTCACCAGCCTCGTTGTCGCCCCAGCACCGAACCCTCCCGGGCCGCCCGATCAGGGCGCAGGCATGACTCTCGCCGGTGGCGAGCCCCTGAACGCCCGAGAGGCCATCGAGGCGCCCAGGCCGGCGACCGTCACCGGTGTCGGGATGCTCTGGCAGGCTTGCCCAGACCGGATGAGTCGACCGCTCCGGAGGCCGCCATGACCGACCAGCTCGAGAAGGCCAGGCGGTTCCTGGCCCTGCACCGTGGCGAGGAGCCGCTGCTGCTACCCAACCCGTGGGACCGAGGGTCGGCTGTGCTGCTGGCGTCGATGGGCTTCCATGCCCTGGCCACGACCAGCAGCGGGTTCGCGGCGACCCTTGGCCGGGTCGACGGGCGAGTGACCCGCGACGAAGCCGTGGAGCACGCGGCCTGGATCGTCCAGGCGACGGACCTGCCGGTGACCGCCGACCTGGAAAATGGCTTCGCCGACGAGCCGGCCGGCGTGGCCGAGACGGTGGGGCTGGCCACAGCCGCCGGGCTCGCCGGGTGCTCGGTCGAGGACTTCACCGGCGACGCGGACGACCCCATCTACGGCGCCGGGCTGGCCGCGGCCCGGG
>DATLQA010000274.1:0-2137 GCA_035535495.1 Actinomycetota bacterium
CTGGGGACCGTCGTTGTCCCTTGGCACATCCTCCAAGTTCACCGCCGGGACTCGATCCGTGCAGCCGCACGCCGGTGTTGGCAGTGCGCGCTAGCCGGAGGTTCCTGGCTAACGCCGTCAGAGGTTCATAGGAACAGGCGCCACTTCGATACGCTCCACCACGAGCTTGATAACGGCCCTGCGCCATTCTAGGAGGCCGCTGAAGATCGCTGATCCTGTCCGGACGGTCAGTTCTGTAGCAGTGCAGGAATCGGTCGCCCGGAGGGTGTGGCGGCTTGCGCGGGCCGGGTGGTGGCTGGCTGGCCGGTCAGGCCAGCGCCCAGGCCCCGTCCCGGCGGGCAAGGCCGAGGGCGAGCAGGCGGCGCAGGTTCAGCGCGGCGACCCGGACCGACAGCCACAGGTGGTTGCGTTCGATGCCGTGGTAGGGCACGCGCCGGCAGCCGTCGGCGACCAGCCAGGCGATCGACCGTTCCACCATCGGCCGCCAGCGGCGGTAGCTTTGCTGGAAGCCACGGGTGGTCGCGCGGCGGCGGGCGGCGCGCAGCTCGTCCTCGTGGGGGTGGACCTGGATGGTGCGCCCGCCGGTCGCGGTCGTGCAGCGCCTGCGCAGCGGGCACCGCGCACAGTGACGGGCGAAGCTGGCCTGCCCGGACGCGGTGATCGTCGCCTGGTAGCCGGCGGGGCAGACGACCGTGCCGGCCTGCTGGTCGATCCCAAAGTCGTGCTTGGTGAAGCCGCCCGGCACCGGACTGGCCAGCGGCAGCGGCTTGATCGTCTGCTGGTGCCCTGCCCGGGTGAGCGCCGCGCGGGTCTCCCCGCCTCCGTAGGCCGAGTCGCCGAGGACTTCCAGGCCGGGCTCCTCGCTGTCGAGCAGCTCGACGCCGGTCGGCCCGTCGGGGGCGTTGGCCGCGGTCAGCGCGCACTCGGTCACCAGCCCCGTCTCCGGCTCGGCCGCGAGGTGGGCCTTGTAGCCGTCGCGGCGGTGTGCGCTGGTCTTGCGGGTGTGCCGCGCCTGCGCATCGACGGTGGAGACCACCCGGTCCTTGGCGACCCGCTGGGCGATCCGCCAGCTCCCGGGCCGCTCGCCCGGCTCGACGTCCTGGCCGGCGACCAAGGCCAGCAGCGCCGCCGCCTCGGCCTGCTCAGCGTCCAACTCGAGGTCGGCCACTGCCGCGAGCACCGCCAGCGCGTCGCCGACCAGCCCCGACACCAGCGCCTGCTTGGCCTCGGGGTCGTCCCACGCGCACTCCGGTTTGCCCGGCCGCTCGTAGTCGTGGGCGCCCAGCTCGACCTGGCGCGCCACCGGCACCAAGCGGCGGACCCGGCGGATGGACGCGACCAGCTGGGTGACCGTGTCCTGGGTGGCGACCGCGTCCTCCAGGACGGTGGAGTCCAGCACCCGCCGGCCCCGCCCGGTGAGCACCCCGGTGGACTCCACCACCTGGCCGACCGCGTCGAAGACCCGCCGCGGCCGGGCCGACGCTCGCAGCCGGTTGCGCCAGTACACCAGCACGGTGGGATGGAACCCCTCGTCGTCAAGGCGCAGCCCACAGGCGACCTTCCAGGCGATGTCGCGGCGCAGCGCGCTGGCCGCCTCCCGGTCGCTCAAGCCCTCCAACGCCTGCAACACCATGACGCTGCCGACCACCTCGGCGGGCACCGACGGATGCCCACCACCCCGGCGGGCGACGTCCGCGAACGTCTCGGGCGGGAACAGTTCGTGACGGTGGTCGGCGAGGAACGCGTACACCGACCCGTCGGGGACCAGGTGGCGGCACCACGTCGCCGCGTCCAACTGGTCATCGGGTGCGTGGCGTGCCGGGCTCATGAGCCCGCCAGTCTGCCCGCTCCCAGCTCCCAGCGCGAACCACCGGATCGACACGACCAGCCAGATCGACAACAACGACAGGAACACGCCCGATCAGCAGGCTCCTAGGAGTTGCTGGAAGTCCGCTGCGCGAAGCTGAGGGATCGGCAGGGGCTCAGGCTGGATAAGCCCCCAGCACCGCCTGGCGCCCCGCTTCGTGAGAACTTCCTATATACCTTCAAGCGGCCGCCCTCGGCCGCCGAACCCCGGACGGCGAGCGCACATGCAGCGTTGAACCTAAGGCTTTACGACGCTACCAGCCCAACACAC
>DATLQA010000275.1:0-34182 GCA_035535495.1 Actinomycetota bacterium
CCAGAGCCGCACCTCCGGATCGAGGCGGTAGTGGCCGTCCTCGAACCGCACCACGCTGGCGTCGGTCGCGGCCCGCAGCGCCCGCCGCAGCCCGTGGACGGCCACGTTGAGGCTGTTGCGCGCCGCGTCCGGGGCGGCGCCTGGCCAGAACTCCTCCATCAGCGCCTCACGCGTGGGCCACGGGTCGCGGTGGACGAGCAGGTAGAGGAGGAGCGCGCGGCCCCGCCTGCTCGGCCAGCTGGTCACCGGCACGTCGTCGACGGTCACGCGCAGGTTGCCGAGCAGGTGCACGGTGAGCGTGTCGGGCGGCGTCCCCGGCCTGGGCAGCTCGTGGTGGCCCGCGGATCGGTCGGGTGGCGCGGGAGCCGCGGGCGCGTCGGGCTCCGCTGGCCGGGGCGGGAGGGCAGCGTCCCGCTGCGGGCGGAGGGCACGGCGAATCCGGCCCCACCACCCCGCCTCCGCGGGCGCGGCCGCGACCGGTGCGCCTGGCTCGGATGCCACCAGCTTGAGGACGGGCGGGGTGGCCGACCAGCCGTAGACGCCGACGAACGCCTGCAGCTCGCCGCGGGGCACCGCGGCGTGCGCCAGCAGGTGTTCCCTCGCGGCCTGCTCGGCGGCCTCCAGCGAGAGGTACGCCCGCTGCAGCGCCACCCGCTCCTGGCCGATCTCCTGGACGCGGTTGGCGAGGCGCTCGGCCTCGGCCATGAACGTGGCGACCTGGGGGTCGCCGTGGCGGTCCGCGAGCCCGGTGGCACGGGCGAAATAGACGTGGGCGTCGTCCGCCTGCCCGTCCACCGCCGCCAGCACGCCGAGTTGCCAGCAGGCCCACCCCTGGTGCCGGACGAGTGCGGCCGCGTCCGCCAGGGCGCAGGCAGCCAGCGCCCTGGCTCGCGCCTTGGCGGGGTTGCCCCGGCCGACGCTCACGGTGCTCTCGGCCAGCATGCTGCGGCAGGCGCCCTCGGGGTCGTGGCGGGCGGTGAACTTCGCGGCGGCGAGCGCGAACTGGCGCTCGGCGAGGTCGGGCTGGCCCCTTGCCGCGGCGATCTCGCCGCGGTCGTAGAGCAGCCGTGGCTCGGCGTCGGTCACCTCGTCGGGCAGGCGGTCGAGCCAGGCGCCGAGGGTCTCCCACTGGCCGAGGTCCAGGAGCTCGTCAGCCCGCTCGGCGATCGCCCGCGCGCCGCCGTCGGTGTCGCCGTGGTCGAGGTAGAGCGGTACGGCCCGCTCGGGCACGCCGTGCGCCAGCAGGTAGTCGGCGACCCGGCGGACGGCGCCGCCGTCCGCCGGTGCCCGTGACGTCAGCGCCGCCGCCAGCGAAGCCCTCCAGGCCGGGCGGACCCGGGACCAGCCGTCGGCGAGCGGCTGCAGCCACGGCCCGGACGGCGGCTCGGCTCCGGCCAGCGCGGCCGCGCTCAGCGCGGCGTTGCAATATTCGACCTGCACCGCGAGCCCGTGCGCGCGCCAGCCGCTGGCGTCCATGGTCATCAGCCATGCGCCGGCGATCAGCTCGAGCAGCCGGTCGGGCGAGGAGGCCTGGCCGATTGCCTGTTCGGCCGTGCCCGGCCCGAGTGCCGCCGCGGTGGCGCACAACGCGGCGACCAGGGCGGCCTGACCGAGGCAGAGCTTGATGGCCCGCCGCACGCTCTCGCTGCCGATGCCTGGCGCGACGCGCTCCAGCGCCTCGCGGACCGCCACCGGTCCCAGGCGGAGGTGGTCCGAGGACCGGCGCGTCGCCGGCTGGGTGACGGTGCCGGCCGGCAGCTCGTCGGAGCTGGTCAGGATGCAGGTGGCGGTATCGGCCAGGGAGGGGAGGAGGTGCTGGCCGACCAGGGCGAGGGTCGGGCGCTCCCGCGTGAGGTGGTGGACGTCCTCGAGCACCAAGGTGCCGTTCCCGGCGAGCAGGAGGGCGAGCTCCTGGCCGAGGTGGCGGAAGAGGCATGGCCAGCCGGAGAGCGGCCCTGGCTGCCTGCGCATCAGCTCAAGGGTCGCGGCGCCGGCCTCGGGGTCGAGGTGGCGCATCGCCGCGATCAGCGTGCCGAGCAGGACGCCGGGATCGCCGTCCTCCCGGCCGACCCGCACCCACAGGATCCTGCGGCCACGCCGCTGCACCGCCTCGGCCAGCCCCTCGGTGAGGAGGTAGCCGGGCGCGGCCGCGAACATGGTCGAGCCACCGTCCGCCGCCTCGTCGAAGGCCCAGTGACCGGCTACCGGGTCGCGGCCGTACGGCATGGCTGACTTTGCGCTGAACGGCATACTCCTCCGCCGGACCGGGAAGCACGCGTGCGCGGTGATGTTCCGCCCCCAGAAGTAGCCACTCCACGCCGAAATGCCCGACTTGTCAACCCGTTAGCGAACAAAATCCGAGTCGCCAGACCTGATTGGTTCGCCAACTTCGACCTGATGCGACGGCACCGGCTTCCTCCACTCCGTCTGGTTGACGAGCGCCGCGCACCATCGCTACCCTCGGCGCGCCGAAGACCGACCGGTTGTCGCGGCGCGACACGAAAGCCCCGTGCTAGCTGGCTGCAGCGAGCCAGCCCATTGACGGGCGCCGGCGCAGGCGAGCTGACGGAAGGCCCAGGGCGGCGCGAGCGCCGCCAGGGACCGGAGCGGCGCGTGCAGCGGGCGGTCACCGGCCGTCCGCTTTTTCGTGCGCGCCGACGCGAGCCGGCGCACCGGGCCCGGGGCCGTCACGGCCGGTCCTGGGGTCAACAGGAGGTGAGGCCGTGCCGAGCGCGAGCAACGTCGCCGAGGTCGAGGCGATCAAGGATCGTCTCCGCGACGCGGCGGCGGCGCTGCTGACCGAGTACCGGGGCCTGACCGTCAAGGATCTCGGTGACCTGCGCGCGACCCTGCGCGGGTCGCAGACCGAGTACAAGGTCCTCAAGAACACCCTGACCGCGATCGCCGCCCGCGAGGTCGGCTACGCCGAGCTCGAGAGCGTGCTGCAGGGCCCGACCGCCGTCGCCTTCGTGCACGGTGACCCGGTGCAGGCGGCCAAGGAGCTGGCCGACTTCGCCCGCAGCCACCCGGCCCTGCTGCTCAAGGGCGGGGTGATGGACGGCAGGGTGCTGGACGCCGATGGCGTGCGCACGCTCGCCACCATGGAGTCCCGCGAGGTCCTGCTGGCCCGCATGGCCGGCATGCTGCAGGGCTCGCTGCAGCAGACGGTGAACCTGCTCGCGGCCCCGCTGCGCCAGGTCGCCACCATGACCGCCGCCCTACGGGACCAGCGCCAGGCCGCCGAGCCCGCCGCCCCGCCCGAGACGGCCGAGCCCGCCGCCGCGGAGACCGCCGAGGCCGACCAGCCCAAGGCCGCCGCCGCGGAGACCGTCGAGAGCAGCTGAGCACCGACCGACACGCGCCAGCCGACCACGACCACCGAGCGCAGCCAGTAAGGAGCACCGACCACCATGGCAAAGCTTTCCAGCGACGATCTCCTCGACGCCTTCAAGGACATGACCCTGATCGAGCTCTCGGAGTTCGTGAAGCGGTTCGAGGACACCTTCGGCGTCTCCGCCGCCGCTCCAGTGGCGGTCGCCACCGCGCCGGCCGCCGGTGGCGGCGCGGCCGAGGCGGAGGCCGAGGAGGAGCAGACCGAGTTCGACGTCGTCCTGACGGCGGCCGGGGACAAGAAGATCCAGGTCATCAAGGAGGTGCGCGCGCTCACCAGCCTGGGCCTGAAGGAGGCCAAGGACCTGGTCGACGGCGCTCCCAAGGCGGTCCTGGAGCGGGTCCCGAAGGAGCAGGCCGACAAGGCCAAGGCGCAGCTCGAGGGCGCCGGGGCCAGCGTCGAGCTGAAGTAGCCGGCACCGCCATCGAGGCAGGACCGCAACGGTCGGGCACACGTCCGCGCACGATCCTGCGCGGACGTGTCCTTGCCCAGGTCCTGGCGGGTTCAGGCAGGTTTGCCCGAACCTGGCATTTGCCGGATCCCTTGACACCTCCGGTCGGGGGCGGCACACTCCCGACCATTGAATGACGTTGCGATGAGGTGAACACGAAGACTCTTCTCGTGTCGCTGTTGACAGCGGTGTAGGAGTTCGCCTACACTGCTCTTTCGCATGTCTTCGCGCGCCCTTGAACCACCTGTGCTCGGCGGTTTTGGCGTGCCCGCGTACCCGTCCGCCCGCTTCTTCCCGGAAAGGGGAGGGACGCCTGTTGAGCGACCCGCGTACCTCGCCACGACTCTCCTTCGGCAAGATCCCCGAGATCCTTCCCATCCCCGACCTCATCGCCATCCAGCGCATGTCCTTCGAGTGGCTGATCACCGAGGGCCTGCGCGAGACCTTCGACGAGATCAGTCCGATCGAAGACTTCACCGGCCAGATGGCGCTCACCTTTGGTGAGCACCGCTTCGAGGAGCCAGAGCTAAGCGTCGAGGAGTGTCGCGAGAAGGACCACACCTACTCGCGCAAGCTGCACGTGCAGGCCGAGTTCCAGAACCGCACCACCGGTGAGATCAAGTCCCAGTCGGTCTTCATGGGCGACTTCCCGGTCATGACCGACCAGGGCACCTTCATCATCAACGGCACCGAGCGGGTGGTCACCTCCCAGCTCGTGCGCTCGCCTGGGGTCATCTTCGAGCAGGAGCCCGACAAGACCCTGGACAAGATGCTCACCTCCTGCCGGGTCATCCCCGCCAGGGGTGCCTGGCTCGAGTTCGACGTCGACAAGAAGGACACGGTCGGCGTGCGCCTTGACCGCAAGCGCCGCCTGCCCGTGACCGTGCTCCTGCGCGGCCTGGGCATGACCGAGGCCGACATCCGCGAGCGCTTCGGCGAGTCCGAGACGATGATGGCCACCCTCGAGAAGGACCACACCCGGACCGAGGAAGACGCCCTCATCGAGATCTACCGGCGCCTGCGCCCGGGCGAGCCGCCCTCGGCCGAGTCCGGTCGCCAGCTCCTGCACGGCCTGTTCTTCCAGCCCAAGCGCTACGACCTGGCCAAGGTCGGCCGCTACAAGCTCAACAAGAAGCTCGGCCACGACGACGGCCACCGTGAGCTCACCCTCACCCGCGACGACGTCATCGCCACCGTCGACTACCTGGTCCGCCTGCACGAGGGCGACCCGGCGACGGTCACCGACGACCAGGACCACTTCGGCAACCGGCGGCTGCGCTCGGTCGGCGAGCTGATCCAGAACCAGGTCCGCATCGGCCTGTCGCGCATGGAGCGCGTGGTCCGGGAGCGCATGACCACCCAGGACGCCGAGGCGATCACGCCGCAGACCCTGATCAACATCCGGCCGGTGGTCGCGGCCATCAAGGAGTTCTTCGGCACCTCGCAGCTCTCCCAGTTCATGGACCAGACCAACCCGCTGGCGGCGCTCACCCACCGCCGGCGGCTGTCCGCGCTGGGACCTGGCGGGCTCTCGCGGGAGCGGGCCGGTTTCGAGGTCCGCGACGTGCACCCCTCCCACTATGGGCGGATGTGCCCGATCGAGACCCCTGAGGGCCCGAACATCGGGCTGATCGGCAACCTCTCCACCTACGCGCGCATCAACGAGTACGGCTTCGTGGAGACGCCGTACCGCAAGGTGGTCGAGGGCCGGGTCACCGACCAGGTCGACTACCTCACCGCCGACGACGAGGACCTGCACGTGATCGCGCAGGCCAACGCGCCCGTCGCCGACGACAGCCACTTCGCCGACGACCGCGTGCTGGCACGGCAGGGCAACCGCTCGGCCGGCGTCTCCGGCAAGCGCTCGACCGCCACCCGCGCCGAGTACGGCATCGGCCAGGGCGTCGGCGTCACCGGCGAGATGGCCAACGTCCCGCCCGACGAGGTCGACTACATGGACGTGTCCCCGCGCCAGATGGTGTCGGTGGCCACCGCCCTGATCCCGTTCCTCGAGCACGACGACGCCAACCGCGCCCTCATGGGCGCGAACATGCAGCGCCAGGCCGTGCCGCTGCTGCGCTCCGAGTCGCCGCTGGTCGGCACCGGTATGGAGCGCCGCGTGGCGGTCGACGCCGGCGGCGTGGTGGTCGCCGAGCAGCCGGGCACGGTCGAGGAGGTCTCGGCCGAGCACATCACCGTCCGCCACGCCGACGGCAGCGGGCGCAGCTACCGGCTGCGCAAGTTCGAGCGGTCCAACCAGGGCACCTGCATCAACCAGAAGCCGATCGTCTCCGAGTGGGCCAAGGTGGCCGCCGGCGACGTGCTGGCCGACGGTCCCTGCACCGACGAGGGCGAGCTGGCGCTCGGCAAGAACCTGCTGGTCGCCTTCATGCCCTGGGAGGGCCACAACTTCGAGGACGCCATCATCCTGTCCGAGCGCCTGGTCAAGGGCGACGTGCTGACCTCGATCCACATCGAGGAGCACGAGGTCGACGCGCGCGACACCAAGCTCGGGGCCGAGGAGATCACCAGGGACATCCCCAACGTCTCCGAGGACGTGCTGAAGGACCTCGACGAGCGGGGCATCATCCGCATCGGCGCCGAGGTCGCCCCTGGCGACGTCCTGGTGGGCAAGGTCACGCCGAAGGGCGAGACCGAGCTCACCCCCGAGGAGCGCCTGCTACGGGCGATCTTCGGCGAGAAGGCGCGCGAGGTCCGCGACACCAGCCTCAAGGTCCCGCACGGCGAGAACGGCAAGGTGATCGGCGTGCGGGTCTTCTCCCGCGAGGCCGGCGACGACCTCAACCCGGGCGTCAACCAGCTGGTGCGGGTCTACGTCGCGCAGAAGCGCAAGATCTCCGACGGGGACAAGCTGGCGGGGCGCCACGGCAACAAGGGCGTCATCTCCAAGATCCTCCCCGAGGAGGACATGCCGTTCCTGGCCGACGGGACGCCGGTCGACGTCATCCTCAACCCGCTCGGCGTGCCGAGCCGGATGAACATCGGCCAGGTCCTCGAGACCCACCTTGGCTGGATCGCCGCCAACGGCTGGTCGTTCAAGAAGCTGCCCGCGTGGGCGGGCGCGACCGGCTGGGAGGCGCCCCAGGCGACGCAGGACGGCCGCCTCAAGCTCGCCACCCCGGTGTTCGACGGGGCCAGCGAGTCCGCCATCGAGGACCTGCTGGGTGCCGGGCCGTCCAGCTTCGAGGACCCGATCTCCGGCGAGCAGCGCCGGCTGGTCGACGCCGAGGGCAAGGCCGAGCTGTTCGACGGCCGCTCCGGCGAGCCGTTCCCGAAGCCGGTCACGGTCGGCTACATCTACATCATGAAGCTGCTCCACCTGGTCGACGACAAGATCCACGCCCGGTCGACCGGCCCCTACTCGATGATCACGCAGCAGCCGCTCGGCGGGAAGGCGCAGTTCGGCGGCCAGCGCTTCGGCGAGATGGAGGTCTGGGCGCTGGAGGCCTACGGCGCCGCCTACGCCCTGCAGGAGCTGCTGACCATCAAGTCCGACGACGTCCTGGGCCGGGTCAAGGTCTACGAGGCGATCGTCAAGGGCGAGAACATCCCGGAGCCGGGCATCCCGGAGTCGTTCAAGGTGCTGATCAAGGAGATGCAATCCCTCTGCCTCAACGTCGAGGTGCTCTCGGCGGAGGGGCAGGAGATCGAGATGCGGGACGCCGACGAGGATGTCTTCCGGGCCGCGGAGGAGCTTGGCATCGACCTGAGCCGGCCAGAGGCAACGTCGGTCGAGGAGGTCTGAGTTGCTCGACGTCAACTACTTCGACGAGCTGCGGATCGGCCTGGCAACGGCCGACCAGATCCGCATGTGGTCAAACGGCGAGGTCCGCAAGCCGGAGACCATCAACTACCGAACCCTGAAGCCGGAGAAGGACGGCCTGTTCTGCGAGAAGATCTTCGGTCCGACGCGGGACTGGGAGTGCTACTGCGGCAAGTACAAGCGCGTCCGTTTCAAGGGCATCATCTGCGAGCGCTGCGGTGTCGAGGTCACCAGGGCCAAGGTCCGCCGCGAGCGCATCGGGCACGTGGAGCTGGCCGCGCCGGTCACCCACATCTGGTACGTCAAGGGCGTGCCCAGCCGCCTCGGCTACCTGATCGACATGGCCCCGAAGGACCTCGAGAAGATCATCTACTTCGCGGCCAACGTGGTCACCTGGGTCGACGACGACCGCCGTCACGAGGACCTGCCGCGGATCGAGAGCGAGCTTGGCCACGAGCGCGAGCAGGTCGAGTTCGAGAAGCAGAAGCGCGAGGACGAGATCAAGGCGCAGCTCGAGAGCCAGCTCGCCGAGCTGGAGGCGCAGGGCGCCAAGTCCGACCAGCGGCGCAAGGCCCGCAACGAGGCCGAGCGCGGGCTGCGTGACGTCGCCCAGAAGGCGGCCGCGCAGGTCGAGCTGCTGGAGCGGGTCGTCGAGATGTTCAAGAACCTCACTCCCAAGCAGCTGCTCGCCGACGACCAGTACTACCGCGAGCTGCGCGACCGCTTCGGCGAGTACTTCGCCGCCGGCATGGGCGCCGAGGCCATCAAGGACCTGCTGCTCCGCGAGGACGTCGAGGGCGAGCAGCAGCGCCTGCGCGAGATCATCGCCACCTCCAAGGGGCAGAAGCAGCAGCGCGCCATCAAGCGGCTGCGGGTGGTCAGCGCGTTCATCGGGCGGCGGAACTCGCCGCTCGGCATGGTGCTCGACTGCATCCCGGTGATCCCGCCCGACCTGCGGCCCATGGTCCAGCTCGACGGTGGCCGTTTCGCCACCAGCGACCTCAACGACCTGTACCGCCGGGTGATCAACCGCAACAACCGCCTCAAGCGGCTGCTGGACCTCGGCGCGCCCGAGATCATCGTCAACAACGAGAAGCGGATGCTGCAGGAGGCGGTCGACGCCCTGTTCGACAACGGCCGCCGCGGCCGTCCGGTCACCGGGCCGGGCAACCGGCCCCTGAAGAGCCTGTCCGACATGCTCAAGGGCAAGCAGGGCCGGTTCCGCCAGAACCTGCTCGGCAAGCGCGTCGACTACTCGGGCCGCTCGGTGATCGTGGTCGGGCCCGAGCTCAAGCTGCACCAGTGCGGCCTGCCCAAGCAGATGGCCCTGGAGCTGTTCAAGCCGTTCGTGATGAAGCGGCTGGTGGACCTCTCCTACGCCCAGAACATCAAGTCGGCCAAGCGCATGGTCGAGCGTTCCCGGCCCCAGGTCTGGGACGTGCTCGAGGAGGTCATCCGCGAGCACCCGGTCCTGCTCAACCGGGCGCCGACCCTGCACCGCCTGGGCATCCAGGCGTTCGAGCCGGTCCTGGTCGAGGGCAAGGCCATCCAGATCCACCCGCTGGTCTGCAAGGCCTTCAATGCCGACTTCGACGGCGACCAGATGGCCGTGCACGTGCCCCTGTCGTCCGAGGCGCAGGCCGAGGCGCGGGTGCTGATGCTGTCGACCAACAACATCCTCTCGCCGGCCCACGGCCGGCCGATCGCCGTGCCCACCCACGAGATGGTGCTCGGCATCTACTTCCTCACCTACAAGCAGCAGACGCCTCCGGCGCCCAAGAAGGGGGCGGGCGGTAGCGGCAACGGCGACGGGCCGAGGTTGCGGGCGTTCGGGTCGGTCGCTGAGGCCGTCATGGCATACGACTTCAAGTCGATCGGCCTGCAGGACCCGATCATCGTCCGGCTGCCAGAGGGCAAGCTGGCCGACCCGGAGGCCGACGCCAAGGTCGAGACCACCGTCGGGCGCCTGCTGTTCAACGAGGCGCTGCCCTATGACTTCCCGTTCGTCAACGAGACGCTGCAGAACCGGGAGCTGTCCGCGCTGGTGGCGCGGATCGCCGACCGCTACGACCAGACCATCACCGCCGACGTGCTGAACAGCATGAAGAACCTCGGCTTCCACTGGGCGTCGCGGGCGGGCGTGACCGTCTCCATCCAGGACGTGCTCAAGCCGCCGCACAAGCAGCAGATCCTCGACGAGTTCGAGGGGCGCGCCGAGAAGGTCGAGTCCCAGTTCCGCAAGGGCATCATCACCGACGACGAGCGCCGCCAGGAGCTCATCGAGATCTGGACCGAGGCCACCGAGCGCGTGCGCGAGGACATGGAGGACCACTTCCGCAAGGAGCCCTTCAACCCCATCTACATGATGGCGACCTCGGGTGCGCGCGGGAACATGACCCAGGTGCGGCAGATCGCCGGCATGCGCGGGCTGGTGGCCAACCCGCGGGGCGACATCATCCCGCGGCCGATCAAGGCCAACTTCCGCGAGGGCCTGTCGGTGCTCGAGTACTTCATCTCGACCCACGGCGCCCGCAAGGGACTGGCCGACACCGCGCTGCGCACGGCCGACTCCGGCTACCTCACCAGGCGCCTGGTCGACGTCACCCAGGACGTGATCGTCCGCGAGGCCGACTGCGGCACCGAGCGGGGGATCCCGGTCACGGTGGCGGTGCGCCGCCCGCGCTCCCGCAAGAAGGGCGACTTCGAGTGGGTCCGGCCGCGCTCCAGCGAGAGCCAGGCCATGTCGCGGGTGCTGGCCGAGGACGTCGTCGTGACCGACGACAACGCCGAGAAGGTGCTGTTGGAGGCGGGCGTCGAGGTCGACGACACGGTCAGCGACCTGCTGGTGGCCAACGGAGTCGGCGAGATCCAGTGCCGTTCGGTGCTGACCTGCGAGTCCAGGCACGGCGTCTGCCAGCTCTGCTACGGGCGGAGCCTGGCCACCAACCGGCTGGTCGACATCGGCGAGGCGGTCGGCATCATCGCCGCCCAGTCGATCGGCGAGCCGGGCACCCAGCTCACCATGCGGACCTTCCACACCGGCGGTATCGCGGGTGAGGACATCACCCACGGCCTGCCGCGCGTGGTCGAGCTGTTCGAGGCGCGGACGCCCAAGGGCATGACCCCGATCGCCGAGTTCTCCGGCCGGGTCTCGATCGACGACGTGGAGAAGGGGGTCCAGGTCACCGTCACCTCCGACGAGGGCGAGGAGTGGACCACCATCGTCGGTCGCCGGCAGCGCCTGAAGGTCGAGGACGGCCAGGAGGTCGACGTCGGCCAGGCGCTGGTCGAGGGCACGCCGAACCCCAAGGAGCTGCTGCGGGTGCTCGGCATCCGGGCCACGCAGAAGCACCTGGTCGACGAGGTGCAGAAGGTCTACACCTCGCAGGGCGTGACCATCCACGACAAGCACATCGAGCTGATCGTCCGGCAGATGCTGAAGCGCGTGACCGTGCTCGAGGGTGGCGACACCGAGCTGCTCCCAGGGGAGCTGGTCGACCGCCACACCTTCGAGCGGGCCAACCGGGAGGCACTGGAGGAGAGCAGCACGCCTGCCAACGGCCGTCCCGAGCTGCTCGGCATCACCAAGGCGTCGCTCGCCACCGAGTCGTGGCTGTCGGCGGCCTCCTTCCAGGAGACCACCAGGGTGCTCACCGAGGCCGCGATCGAGGGCAAGAGCGACAGCCTGATCGGCCTCAAGGAGAACGTCATCATCGGCAAGCTGATCCCCGCGGGCACGGGCATGGTGCGCTACCGCAGCGTCCAGCCGGTGCTGGCGGACATGCCGGCCACCGCCTACGCGATCGACGCCTTCGGCAACGCCGCGTACGAGGGCTACGACGGCGTCTACTACGGCGAGGACGGCAACCCGATCGGCACCATCGACGATGGCGTCAACGGCCCGCTGGTCGACGCCGAGACGGGGGTCGCCTACGCCCCGGAGGACTTCAACGCCTTCGAGGAGTCGTAAGCCTCCCACCAGCACCCACCACGGCCCGGGCATCCGCCCGGGCCGTGGTGTTCGCCCCTTGGCGCTGGGGAGGGTGAAACCGCCGGCCTGCCCGGTCGGGCGCGACCGTATACTGGGCAGGTTGCTCCAGGCCGAGGGGGGTGCGCGACGAACCTGGCCGCTCGGCTGGATCCCGCCTCCTCCCGTAGGGGTGCGTAGATGATGGTCGACAGGCTCGCCGCCGCGGGCAGCCCCGTCTCACCCCTGGGGCCGGTCGAGGTCGAGGCCGGCCCAGGCCGGCGCTCGCTCACCGAGCAGGTCTACGACGCGCTCAAGCGCGAGATCCTCACCGCCCGCCTGCGGCCGAGCCAGCCGCTGATCGAGAACGACCTCGCCGCCCGCTTCGGGGTCTCCAAGACGCCCATCCGGGAGGCGCTCCGCCTCCTCGTCCAGGACGGCTGGATCGTGGTCCTGCCGCGCAAGGGCTACCTGGTCCGGCCCTTGTCACTCGAGGACGTGCGCGAGGTGTTCGCCCTGCGCCTGATGCTGGAGCCGCAGGTCGCCGCGGAGGCGGCCAGCCACCGCAGCGACGGCCTGCTCGACCGGCTCCGCGCGGCGGCCGCGACCCCGGGCGGCGGGGAGCCTTCCTACCAGGGCGCCATGCGGGCCGCCAGGGCGTTCCACCTCACCGTGGCCGAGGCGGCCGGCAACAGCCGGCTGTCACGCGTCCTGGAGGCGCTGCTCGACGAGGTCGAGCGCCTCCTCCACCTGATGCCGCAGCTCACCGACCGGCTCACCTCGATGGTGGAGCCGGCCGCGCACGAGCGCATCATCGCCGCCGTCGACGCGGGCGACGCCGAGCAGGCCGCCGCCCACATGCGGGCCCACCTAGCCGAGGTCAGCCAGCTCCTGGTGGACTCGTTCGCCCGCGTCGGATGAGCGCCATCGTGGCGGAGCCCATCTCCACCTACCTGCCGCTGCTGGTGGAGGGCCGGCCGCAGGCGTTCCTCGGCATCTTCACCAAGAACCCGGTGATCTCCGACCCGCGTGCGGGGCAGATCGAGGGATGGGACGCGGTCGAGCAGTTCGCCGTGGAGTCCTGCGACTGGCTGGAGCAGCGCAAGGCGCGGGTGGTGAGCGGGCGCGTCACCCGCGACGCGAGCCGCAGCGTGGCCGAGTGCGTGCTCGTGCTCGAAGGCGACGAGGACGGCCAGGTCGAGCTGCCGGTGGCCCTGGTGGGCGAGCGCCACGGCGACCGGCTCGCCCAGGTCCGCGTCTACCACAGCATGTGGCCGCTGGAAGGCCGCCACCACGTGCGGGCCCCGCTGCTGCCCGAGCGGGCGGACCTGGTCCTGCCCCCGGTGGTCCGGCGCTACCAGGACGCCCTGGCCGCCGGCGTGCTCGAGGACGTGCTGGAGCTGTTCGAGCCGGACGGGTACGCGCGCGAACCCGCCGGCGGCGAGCACCTCCACCAGGGCCGCGACGGCCTTGCCCGCCTGTACGGCGGCCTGTTCGCGGTCGGCGGCTTCCCGCTGGAGCACTGCACCGCCACGGACGACGGCACCTGCACCGCCCTGGAGTACAACGTGGTCTCCTGGGGAGGCCGGGTGCTCGAACCGCAGGCCGGGGTGGCCTGCTACGAGCGCGGTCCGAGCGGCAAGCTGGTCGCGGCCCGCATCTACGACGACGTGGCGGTGGAGGAGGGAGGCGGAGATGGCTGAGCGTCGGGCGGTGGTCGGCTCCAGGATCGGACTGCACGCCAGGCCGGCGGCCCGCTTCGTCAAGGCGGCGGCCAAGCAGCCGGTGAAGGTCACCATCGCCAAGGCCGGGGCGGAGCCGGTCGACGCGGCCAGCATCCTCGACGTGGTCACGCTCGACGTGCACGGCGGCGAGGAGGTGATCCTGACCGCCGAAGGCGATGGCGCCGAGCAGGCCCTGGACGAGCTGGTCGAGGTGGTCGAGGCCGACCACGACGCCACGTGACCGAGGCGCGGCGGCTCGACCGTCTCGGCGGTGTCGGCGCCAGCCCGGGGATCGCCGTCGGACCGGTCGCGCTCCTCGCCGGCAGGGTGCCAGAGCCGCCGACCGACGGGGCCGCCGGCCCGCCCGCCGCGGAGGCAGGTGCCGCCCTCGACGCGCTCGAGGCGGTCGCCGCCGACCTCGACGCCCGCGGCGAGGCAGCCGGCGGCGACGCCCAGGACGTGCTGGAAGCCGAGGCCATGATGGCCCGCGACCCCAGCCTCGCCACCCGGATCGAGGAGCTGGCGGGCACCGGCGTCCCGGCCGCCAGGGCGGTCTGGGAGGCGTTCGCCGCCTACCGGGAGCGGCTCGCTGCCGCCGGCGGCTACCTCGCCGCCCGCGCCGCCGACCTGGACGACGTCCGCGACCGGGCGGTGGCCCGGCTGCTCGGCGTGCCCATGCCGGGCGTGCCCGACCCCGGCCACCCGTTCGTGCTGGTCGCGGCCGACCTCGCCCCGGCGGACACGGTCACCCTGCGGCGAGACCGCGTGCTCGGCTTCGTCACCGAGCAGGGCGGGCCGACCAGCCACACCGCCATCCTGGCCAGAGCCATGGGCGTGCCGGCGGTGGTCGGCTGCGCCGGCGCCACCGGGCTGGCCGACGGCACCGTGGTGGTGGTCGATGGCGCCAGCGGCGAGGTGCTGGTCGACCCGGACCGGTCCGAGGTCCTGGCCGCCGAGGCCAGGGCGTCGGCCAGGGCCGACGCCCGCAGGTCGGCCGCGACCGACCGGCGCCCTGGCGCCACTGCCGACGGCCACCGGGTCGACCTGCTGGCCAACCTCGGCGGCCCGGAGGAGGCGGCGGCGGCGGCCGCCGCCGGCGCCGAGGGCGTCGGGCTCCTGCGCACCGAGTTCCTCTACCTGGACCGCGCCTCGCCGCCGTCCGTCGAGGAGCAGCGGGCGGCCTACGCGGCCGTGCTCGACGCGTTCCCCGACGGCAAGGTGGTGGTCCGCACCCTCGACGCCGGGGCCGACAAGCCGCTGGCCTTCCTCGGCCTGCCGGACGAGCCGAACCCCGCCCTCGGCGTCCGCGGCCTGCGTGCCCTCCAGCGCGCTCCCGAAGTGCTCGCCGGCCAGCTCGAAGCGATCGGCCAGGCGGCCGCGGCCAGCCGCGCCGAGGTCTGGGTGATGGCGCCGATGGTCGCCGTCCCGGCCGAGGCGGCCTGGTTCCGGGAGCAGGCCAGCCGTCAACCGGTCGCCAAGGCCGGGGTGATGATCGAGGTCCCGGCGGCGGCGCTGGCCGCGCGGGCCATCCTGGAGGTCGCGGAGTTCGCCAGCATCGGCACCAACGACCTGGCCCAGTACGCCTTCGCGGCCGACCGCCAGGCCGGCGGCCTGGCCGCCTTCCAGGACCCGTGGCAGCCGGCGCTGCTGGAGCTGGTGGCCCGGGTGGGGGAGGCGGGCCTGGCCAGCGGGCGGCCGGTCGGTATCTGCGGCGAGGCGGCCGGCGACCCGGTCCTCGCGCTCGTCCTGGTGGGCCTCGGCGCCACCAGCTTGTCGATGGCGCCCACGTCCCTCGGCGACGTCCGCCTCCTGCTCGCCAGGCACAGCCTGGCCGAGTGCGAGACGCTGGCCCAGCTGGCCCTGGCCGCTCCCGACGCCGCCGCCGCGCGGTCGGCCGTCAGGTCCGGCGCCAGAGGCCTGGACGAGCTGGGCCTGTAGCGCCGTGATCCAGCGCCTGTTCGTCTACGGCACCCTGCGGCCTGGGCAGCCCAATCACGAGCGGCTGCTCGCCGGCGCGGTTGCCTGGCATCGCCCTGCCGTCCTGCCCAACCACCAGCTCCTGGTGGCCGGTCTGCCGTTCGTGGCCGACGCCATCGACGGCGGCCAGGTGCTCGGCGACCTCCTCAGCCTGGTTCCCGAGCGCCACCAGGCCCTGCTGCGGACGCTCGACCGCTTCGAGGGCTACCGTCCCGCCGACCCTCGCGGCAGCCTCTACGTCAGGGAGGAACGGCAGGTCGCCTACGACGGCGGCGACGGCCGCACCATCACCGCGCCGGCATGGGTGTACCTCGCCGGACCGCTGGCGCTGCGCGGCCTGGGCGAGGCCAACCGCGTCCCGAGCGGCGACTGGCTGGGCCCGAACCCCCCGTAGCTCGCACCTCGCCTTGCTGGCCAGGGCATTTGCGTCTGAGCAGGAAACCGGATGTTGGTTCGGTAACTCCAACCAGTGACATCGACGCAGCCAGCGCCCGCTGCCCAGGCCACGGGCGTGCGCGTCATCAAGATGACTGGATCGCGTCGCGATGCAGGGTCGAGATCGGTCCGCCCTTGTTGCTAAGTTCGTCCACCTCATTCGATTGGTCGAAGGTCGTCATGATCGAGTTCGGAGTCCTCGGTCCGCTGGAAGCCAGGCGTGGGGGCCTTGCCCTGGCGCTCGGCAACGCCAGGCAGCGCGCCCTGCTCGGCCTGCTCCTGCTCTACCCCAACCAGGTCGTCCCCGCCGAGCGGCTGGTCGCCGCGCTCTGGGGCGACAAACCACCGGACGACCCCCAGCAGGCCCTCCAGGACCAGGTCACGGCGGTGCGCAAGGCGCTCGGCGCCAGAGCTGAGGGCTCGCCGCTGGTGCTGGTCACGCTCGAGCGTGGCTACCTGCTGGTGCTCGACCCCGGCCAGGTCGACGTCCACCGCTTCACCCGGCTGGCCGCGCAGGGCCGGCGCGCGTTGGCCGAGGGCGATCCTGGCGGCGCCGCGCGCACGCTGCGCGAGGGGCTGGCCCTCTGGCGCGGCCCGGCCCTGGCCGACGTGGTCGCGGCCGGCTTCGCCTGGCCGGAGCCGGCCACGCTGGAGGAGGCGCGCCTGGCCGCGAACGAGGACCGCGTCGATGCCGACCTCGCCCTCGGCCGCCACCGTGAGCTGATCGCCGAGCTGGAGACCCTGGTCCGCCTCCACCCGCTCAGGGAGCACCTCCATGGCCAGCTGATGTTGGCCCTGTACCGCTCGGGCCGCCAGGCCGACGCTCTGGCCGCCTACCGGGCGGCGCGGCGGACCCTGAGCGACCGGCGGCGCACCGAGCCTGGCCAGGACCTCCAGCGCTTGGAGCAGGCGATCCTGGCCCAGGACCCGGCGCTCGACCTGCTCGGGCTGGTGCCGCGCTGGCCCGCGGCCACCCCGGCCACCGCCGAGCCGGTCGCGTCCGAGCCTGCCGGCGCGCGGCGCCGCCCGGTCACGGTGCTCGTCTGCGAGCCGGCCGAGACCGGCGAGCACGATCCGGAGGAGCGGCGGCGCGAGCTCGCCACCCGGCTGACCGTCGCCCGCACCGAGATCGAGGCCCACGGCGGCACCGTCCAGCAGGTCGTCGAGGGCACGATGCTGGCCGTGTTCGGGCTGCCGGACGCCCGCCCTGACGACCCCGAGCGGGCGGTCAGGGCGGCGCTCGCCGCCCGCGCCGCCCTCACCCGGCAGGAGCAGGACGTCCTGGCCGCGCCGCGGGCGGCGGGTGGCCGGATGCCGGCGCTGCGCGCGGTGGTGGCCAGCGGCGAGGCATCCGTCCGGCCGGCCGCCGTCCAGGCCGGGGCGGGACGGTCGGCTGGTCAGGTCACCGGCGATCTGGTGACCCTCTGCGTCCGCCTGCAGGAGGCCACGCCGCCGGGCACGGTGCTGGTCACGGCGGCGACCGAGCGGGCCACCGCCCGCGCCGTCGGCTACGGCCCGGCCAGCCTGCTCGCCGTCCGCGGGCGCGTCCAGCCGGTGACCGTGTGGAGCGCGCTGGCGCCGCGGCCAGAGGGTGAGCAGGGCCGCGCCGAGGTCGTCACGGTCGGGCGGGAGGAGGAGCTGGACCGGCTGCGCGACTGGTGCGCGCGGGCCCGCCGGCGCCGCTTCCCGCACCTGGTCACGCTGGTCGGGCCGGCAGGGATCGGCAAGAGCCGCCTGCTCGCCGAGCTCAGGCGGGAGCTCGACGACGGACCCGAGCCGGTCACCTGGCACCAGGGCGGCGCATCAGGCGAGGTCGGCGGCACCACCTGCGCCGCCCTGGCCGAGATGGTCAAGACCGGAGCCGGCATCCTCGACAGCGACCCTGGCGAGGCGGCGGAGCGGAAGCTCGCCAGGGCGGTGGCCGCCACCCTGGGCGACCCGGCAGTCGCCGACCAGAGCGGCGGCCACCGCGGTCGCGACGAGGAGACCACCACTGGCCGGGAGGCGGCCTGGGTGCTCGCACACCTGCGCCACCTGGTCGGACTTGGCGGCTTCGAGTCCCTCCACGCCGGGCAGCGCGGCGAGGTGTTCGCCGCCTGGCGCCGCTTCATCTACGGCCTGGCCGCCCGCTGCCCGCTGGTGCTGGCCATCGAGGACCTGCAGTGGGCGGACGACGCCCTGCTCGACTTCCTCGACGGGCTGACCGACCCGGAGACGACGGACCGCACCGGCCCGACGCCCGTGGTGGTGGTCGCCACCGCCCGGCCGGAGCTGGCGCAGCGCCGGCCCGGCTGGGGACGTGGCCGGCGCACCGCCACGACCATCGACCTCGGCCCGCTCTCCGATGGCGAGGCCACCGGGCTGCTGGCGGCGCTGCTGGCACGCTACGACCTACCGACTCCTGCCAGCCCAGAGCTGGTCGCCAGGGTGGCGGGCAACCCGCTGCTCGCCGAGGAGCACGTCCGCCTGCTGCGCGACCGGCGCGCCGGCCCGGCGGACGAGCCGCGGCCGGCGAGCCTCGCCGCGGTGGTGGCGGCCAGGATCGACGCCCTGCCGCGGGACCAGCGGGAGGTGCTGGGGGACCTGGCGGTGCTCGGGCGGACCGGCTGGGTCGGGGCGGTGGCGGCCGTCGGACGGAGCGACCGGGCCGAGGTGGCGGCCCGGCTGGAGCGACTGGAGGCCCTGGAGCTGGTGCGGCGGGCCGGCCGCTCGACCGTGGCCGGCGAGTGCGAGTACCACTTCGCGCACGCGGCAGTCCGCGACGTCGCCTACGGGCAGATCCCCGAGCGGGAGCGCGGCACGCGGCACGAACGGGCCGCCGACTGGCTGGAGTCGCTCGCAGCAGGGCGCATGCACGGCCGCGCCGAGGTGCTCGTCCACCACTACCAGGCCGCCGGGGCCGGCCGTCGGGACGGCGCCGGGCTGGACGAACGGGCGCGGCTGGCGTTGCGGGCCGCCGGCGACCGGGCGGCGGCCCTCGGCGTCTTCGCCACCGCGGCACGGCACTACGCGGCCGCGCTCCGCCGCTGGCCCGATGACGACCAGGACCGTCCCGAGCTGGCCTTCGGGCTGGCCAAGGCACGCTTTTACGCCGCCGGAACGGGCGAGGAGGAAGCCGCCGACGCCGCCGCGGACCTGCTGGCCGCCAGGGACGCGCTGCTCGCGGTGGGGGCGCGGGCGCGGGCCGCCGAGGCGGAGGAGCTGCTCGCCCGCCTCGCCCTCGACCGGGGCCAGCCGGAGCAGCTCAAGGCTCATCTCAGCCGGGCGCTCCTGATGGTCAGGGAGGCGCAGGCGTCCCGGTCGAAGGCCACCACCCTGTACGTCTGCGCGCTGCACTGCATGATCGTCGGCCGCACCGGCGAGGCGCTGGCCGCGGCCGGGGAGGCGCTCGCGATCGCCAGGCGGCTGCGCCTGCGCGACCTGGAGGCGCACGCCCTCTGCGCGCTCGGCGCGACCAGGGTCGACGCCGGCGACCCCGGCGGCGTCGAGGACCTGGAGAGCGGCATGGAGGAGCTGGCCAGGCTCAGCTCCCCCGAGACCATCTACGGCTACTTCCAGCTCGCCTACGCCTACGCGCGCCTCGGCGACGTGGTCCGGGCCGCCGCCACGGTGATGGCCGGCCGCAACGCCGCCGACCGGCTCGGCTCGGTCCACCTGCTGCGCTGGATGCGGTTCGAGAACGTGATCGGCCAGTACTGGCTGGGCCTGTGGGACGAGGTGGTGGCCGCGGGCGAACAGCTCGATGCCCGCACCAGGATCAGGGGATCGCACTACCTGGAGGTTCCCTGCCGCGCGGTGCGCGGCCTGGTCCGCTTGGCCCGCGGCGACCTGGACGGCGCCACCGCCGACTCCGAGGCCGCGCTGGCCATGGCCGACGCCTGGGGCGACGGGCACACGGTCGCGGTGGCGCGCGCCTTCCGGGTGCGGGCGCTGCTGGCCGCCGGGTGCCGCGACGACGCCGCCGAGCTGGCTGAGCTGCTGCTGCGGTCGCTCCGCCCCGGGCTCCTGGAGGTGACGCTCGGGGCGGACTTCGGCCTGGCCCTGGTGGAGCTCGGCCACGCGGCGGAGGTGCTCGACCGCCAGGGCCTGGCCCCGTCGCGCTGGCTGGACGCGCTGCGGGCGCTGCTGGCCGGCGACGCCGCCGGCGCCGCCGACCGGTACGCGGAGATCGGCTCACGGGCCGACGAGGCCCTGGCCAGGCTGGACGCCGGCCGCCGGCTGCTCGACGCCGGCAAGCCCGACCAGGCGCGGTCCCAGCTCGAGGTCGCGGTCGCCTTCTGGCGGGAGGTCGGTGCCGACGTGTACCTCGACGAGGCCGCCTCCCTCTTGGCCGCGGCCGGTCCCGAACCTACCGAGCCTCCGGAGCGCACCGACCACCCGGCCGGCGCCAACCACTAGCGCGCCGGCCGGACAGCTGCGCCACCTTCACCTTCGGCGGGTCCGCGCGGCGGTTCCCGGGCTTCCTGTATGGGAAGACCACGGTCCAGGTCGTAGGATGGCTGGAAGCCGCCGTGAGCGAGGGAGACGAGTGGCCACACTGACCCTGTCCACGCGCATCACGCTGCTGCGCATCGCGCTCATCCCGGTGCTGATCGCGCTGCTGGTCGGTGAGGGACGAGATGCCGACTCCGGTGTGCTCGCCGCGGTGGTCTTCCTGGTCGCCTCGTTCACCGACTTCATCGACGGCTACCTGGCGCGGCGCTGGCAGCAGGTCACCACGCTCGGCAACTTCCTGGACACCACCGCCGACAAGCTGCTGGTCATGGGCGCGCTGCTCGGGCTGCTGGCGATCGGCCGGGTGAACGTCTGGGTCGCGTTCGTGGTGATCGCGCGGGAGGTGGCGGTGCTCGGCCTGCGCGCCGTGGCCGCGGCCGCCTCGGTGGTCATCTCGGCCACGATCTGGGGCAAGCTCAAGTTCAACGTGCAGGTGGTCGGCATCACCCTGGCGATCCTCCGTCCCGACGTCCACCTCGGCTCGCTCTGGCTTGACGAGTGGGCGATGCTGGCGGTGGCGGTGATCAGCGCCGCCTCGGCGCTGGACTACTTCTCACGCTTCGGCGACCTGGTGCGGGAGGGGTCGTGACCGTTACTGACCGGGTGCTGGTGACGGGCGCGACCGGCTTCGTCGGCGGCCTGGTCCTGCGCGGGCTGGTGCACGCCGGGCGGCCGGTGCGGGTGCTGGTCCGCAGGCCCTCCGACCGCGAACGCCTCCTGGTCGGCGGGGTCGAGCTGGCCCTCGGCAACCTCGGCGACGAGGAGGCCATGGCCCGTGCCGCCGACGGCTGCGCGACCATCTACCACCTGGCCGGCATGAACCGGCTCTGCCTGGCCGACCCGGCCCCCCTGTACCGGGTGAATGTGGAGGGCACCAGGCGGGTGCTGGAGGCGGCCCGCCGGGCCGGCGTCCGCCGGGTCGTCTACACCAGCTCGGCGGCGACCCTCGGCGGGGACGGCCGCCACGTGGTGGACGAGTCGAACACCGACCCCGGCGAGCTCACCTCCCACTACGCCCGCTCCAAGTACGAGGCCGAGCAGGTCGCGCTCGGCTTCGACGGCGTCGAGGTGGTGGCCGTCAACCCCAGCTCGGTGCAGGGGCCGGGCCGGACCACGGGCACGGCAAAGGTGTTCATCGACTACCTGAACGGCAAGCTCCCGTTCGACCTGCCGGCCCGCTTCGGGCTCTGCTACACCGACGACTGCGTCGCCGGGCACCTGCTGGCCGAGCGGAGCGGCGTCCCCCGCCAGCGCTACGTGCTGAACACCGCGACGGTCTCCAACGCCGAGGCGCTCGAGCTGATCGGCGGCATCGCCGGCCTGCGCGACCGGCCCCGCACCCTGCCGCTCTGGCTGGCCATGACGGTGGCGACCGGGATCGAGCTGACCAGCAGCTGGCGCGGCAAGGAGCCGAAGCTCTGCCGCGAGAGCGTCCGTACCCTCGGGCACCCGCACCTGTACGACGGCTCCCGGGCCGAGCGCGAGCTGGGCCTGCGCTACACGCCGCTGCGCCAGGCCATGGAGGCGACCGTGCGCTGGTACGTCGACCAGGGGCTGGTCACCAGGCCGTTGCCCGCGATCGCACCGGCCGGCGCCCCCGGAGCGGCCTGGCCCTGGGACCACGGGGCTGCCGGCTCGGAGAGCGGAGCGGCGGCTCCGGGTGGAGCACGGGCGCAAGGGGAGGCGGGGACCGGAGCGGCAGGCGCCCGCCGGCCGGCGGCAGGGCGTGGCGGCGCCGTCGACGGCCGGGCCGGTGGCGGGCGGGGCGTCAAGGGCGACCCGTCGGTGGGCCGGCCGGGCCGGGCCAGGCAGGCGGCCGGACCGGAGGCACCAGCCGCCGGCGCGTCCCGCGGCGACGGCGGCCCCGCCCAGGCCGCCGGCGAGCAACGGAGCGAACGGCCGTGACCAGCCTGGACACCAAGGTGGTGGTGATCGGCGGCGGGGTCACCGGCGTGGCCGTGCTGCGCGACCTGGCGCTCAGAGGCATCGACGCGGTCCTGGTCGAGCGCTCCGACCTCGGCACCGGCACGTCGGGCCGCTGGCACGGGCTGCTCCACTCGGGCGGGCGCTACGCCGTCAGGGACGAGGAGTCGGCCAGGGAGTGCATCGAGGAGAACCTCGTCCTGCGCCGCATCGCCCCCCATACCATCGAGGACCTCGGCGGCCTCTTCGTGCTGCTGCCCCAGGACGATCCGGCCTACGCGGAGCAGTTCGTGGTCGGCTGCAAGGCCGCCGGCATCCCGGTGGAGGAGCTGACGCCCGGCGAGGCCCGCAAGCGGGAACCGCTGCTGGCCGAACGGATCGAGGCCGCCTACGCGGTGCCGGACGGCGGCATCGACTCCTGGGCGCTGATCCGCTCGATGGTGGCCGACGCCTCCTCGCGCGGCGCCCGCGTCCTGACGCGCCACCCGGTGGTCGGGTTCGAGCGGGACGGCGACCGGCTGGCGGCGGTGCGCGTCCGCGACCTGGCCGGCGGCGAGGACGTCGTGATCGGGTGCGAGTGGGTGGTGAACGCCGCGGGCGCGTGGGCCGGCCAGGTCGGCGCGCTGGCCGGCGTGCCGATCGAGATGATCCCAGGCAAGGGCGTGATGGTGGTGATGGCCAGCCGCTACGTCCGCGGGGTGGTGAACGCCTGCCGCAAGCCCGCCGACGGCGACATCGTCGTCCCCCAGCACGAGGTGGCCATCCTTGGCACCACCTCCGTCCAGGTCGAGGACCCGGACGACGTGACCGTCGACCCCGCCGAGGTCGACCGCATGATCGACATGTGCGCCCAGATGGTCCCGTCCCTGGCGCGCGGTCGGGTGCTCCGCGCCTTCGCCGGCTCCCGCCCCCTCTACAAGCCACCGCAGCAGGCGGGGGAGGACACCCAGGACACTCGCGCGGTAAGCCGCACCTTCACGGTGCTCGACCACGCCGAGCGGGACGGGCTGGCCAACCTGTTCAGCATCGTCGGGGGCAAGCTCACCACCTGCAGGCAGATGGCCGAGAAGCTGGTCGACCGGCTTGGTGAGCGCATGGGCGTGACGGTCCCGTGCACCACCGCGGAGGTGCCGCTGCCAGGCGCCGACCACGGCGTGCACACGCTGGCCGGGCCGCTGGCGACGGTCGAGCGGGAGGGCGCGTACGGCACCCTGATCTGCGAGTGCGAGCTGGTCACCGCCGGCCAGGTGCGCCAGGCGGTGGCCGACGGGGTGGTCGAGCTGGAGGACCTGCGCCGCCGCCTCCGCCTCGGCTACGGACCCTGCCAGGCCGCCTTCTGCGCCTGGCGGGCGGCCGCGGCTGTCTGCGAGCGGCAGCTCGACACGCAGGTCCGAGCGGCGGCCTCACCGGCCGCCCAGGGTGGCTCCCACGACGCCGACCCGCTCGCCGGGCTGGCCCGCTTCGTGCAGGAGCGCTGGCGCGGCCAGCTCACCACCGTCTGGGGGGACCAGGCCCGCCAGGCCCTGCTGAACCACGCCATCTACCGTGGCATCTTCGATCTCGCGGCGGACCAGCCGGACGAGGCGGCGGCGTGGCGGACAGGGGGGATCGGGCGGCAAGGCGATGGCCAGGCGGAGGATTCGAGGTCCGAAGGGTTGGAGCGGGAGGCGAGCGAGCGTGACGACCCGGCCGCCGAGGTCGGGCGCGGGTTGATCGGTGACCCTGACCGCACGTCGGCCGGCACGGAGCCGGGCTGATGCGGGCCGACGTGGTGGTGGTCGGCGCCGGCCCGGCCGGCCTGGCCGCGGCGGTGCGGCTGGCCGAGGGCGGCCGCCAGGTCCGCGTGGTCGCCCGCGGTCAGGGCTTCACCCACTGGGGGGCCGGTGCCGTCGACGTGCTCGGCCGGGTCGGTGGCGAGCGCGTCGAGCGACCCCTGGACGCGATCGACCGGCTCGGCGACAGCCATCCCTACCGGCTGGCAGGCACCGGCGCGCTCCGCGACGGGCTGGACTGGTTCCGCGACTTCGCCGCCGCGGCCGGCCTCGACCACGTCGGCGATCCGGAGCGCAACCGCGGGCAGGTCACCGCGCTCGGCACCTTGCGGCCGACCTGCCTGGTCCCGGCGCCGGCCGGCGGCGAGCTCCGCGGCCAGGTGGCCGTGCTCGGCTTCGCCGGCTTCCGCGACTTCTCCGCCGCGCTCTGCGCCAGGGGGCTGGAACGGGCTGGCTACCAGGCCACCGCCGCCACCGTGGAGCTGCCTCCGTGGAGCCACCGCCGCTACTTCACCGCGGTCGAGCTCTCCCGAGCCTTCGACGACGGCGACTTCCGGGCGCGGCTGGCGCCCGCCCTGGCCAAGGCCGCCGCCGGGGCCGACGTCGCGGTCGTGCCCGCCGTCCTCGGGCTCGGGCGCGGCCACGAGCCCTGGGCCGAGCTGGAGCGCGGCGCCGGGCTCCCGCTGGTCGAGGCGGCGCTGGCCCCGCCGTCGGTCCCCGGGCTGCGCCTGTTCACCGCCTGGCGCCGGCGCCTGGACGAGCTGGGGGTCGCCTGGCAGCTCGGCTTCCCGGCCACCGGGGTGGAGCGGGACGGCGACCGGGTGACGGCGGTGCGCTGCGAGGGTGCCTCCCGCCCGGTGGTGATCCGCTGTGACGAGGTCGTGCTGGCCACCGGCGGCGTTGCCGGCCACGGCATCGAGGCCAACCGGGACGGCAGCCTCACCGAGGTGGTCGCCGGCCTGCCCGTGGCCGGGTTCGAAGACCGGACCCATTTCATCGCCGGGCGCTTCCTCGCCGCCCACCCGATCGGGGAGGCGGGCGTCCGGGTCGACGGCGAGCTGCGGCCGGCCGGCGACGACGGCGCCCCGATGCTCGAAAACCTGCGCTGTGTCGGCGGGCTGCTGGCCGCGCACGATCCCACCATGGAGGGCTCGCGGGAGGGCGTCGCGCTGGCCACCACCGCCCGCCTGACCGCGGTGCTCGGCGCCGCCGACCACGCTGACCAGGACGTATCGAGACGCTGAGGGGGCGCCGTGCTGCCCGTCGAACAGACCGCCGACCGGTGCATAAAGTGCAATGTGTGCAACACCGTCTGTCCGGTCTCCGCGGTCACCGATCTGTTTCCGGGACCGAAGTACGAGGGACCCCAAGGGCAGCGGTTCCGTGCCGGCCTGGACGACGGCTCACCCGACGCCTCGCTGGACTGGTGCTCAGGCTGCGGGCTGTGCACCCAGGCCTGTCCCGAAGGGGTGATGATCGCCGAGATCAACACGGTTGCCAGGAGCCGGCTGGTCGACGACCGCGGCGGCCTGCGCCTCCGCGACCAGCTGATCAGTCGGCCACGCCTGCTCGGCCGGCTCAGCCGCCCGGTGGCGCCGCTGGCCAACGCGGTGATGGCCAACCGGCTGGCGCGCCGGGTGATCGAGCGGACGATCGGGGTCCACCGCGACGCGCCGATGCCGCGGTTCTCCCCGGTCGGCTTCCGGTCATGGGTCCGCCGCCACCGGCGCCCGCAGGACGCTCGCCGCACCGTCGCCTACTTCCATGGATGCGCCGTCGACGAGTTCGAGCCGGCGGTCGGCGCGGCCGTCGTCCGGGTCCTGGAGCGCAACGGCATGGCGGTGACCTTCCCGTCGCAGGGCTGCTGCGGCCTGCCGTTGATCTCGAACGGCGACTTTAACGCGGCCAGGCGCTACGCCGACCGGTTGGTGGCCAAGCTCGCCGGCGCGGCCGGCGACCCTGGCACGATCGTGGCCAACTCGACCTCCTGCGGCATGACCCTCAAGGCCAAGTACCGCGAGCTGCTCGGCATGGAGGGCGGTGCGGCCGGGCGGGTCGCCGAGGCCGTCTGGGACGTCTGCGAGCTGCTGGTCGAGCTGGAGGACCAGGGCGAGCTGGACACCGGCTTCGGCCGCATGGCCGCTCGCGCGGTGTACCACCCGCCCTGCCAGTTGATGGCGCACGGCGTCGGCACCCCAGCGCTCGACCTGCTCGCCTTGGTGCCAGGCCTGGAGGTGGAGCGGTCGCGGGCGGGTTGCTGCGGCACCGCCGGCACGTACGGCACCAAGGTGGAGAAGTACCAGGTTGCCATGGACGTCGGCCGGAACCTGTTCGACCAGGTGGCGGCGTCGCGTCCGGATTTCGTGGTCTGCGACTCGGAGACCTGCCGCTGGCACATCGCCAAGGCGACGGGCCTGCCGGTCTATCATCCAGTCCAAGTTCTCGATCAGGCCTATACCCTCGCCGACGACGGGGTCGGCCAAGCCGGCCCCGGAGCAAAGGGGGACCGGTGGAGATCACACTCAGCCTGAACCTGCCGCGGGACGAGGAGAGCACCTCGGTAGCTCGTCACATCGTGCGGAAGGCGCTCGCCGAGGTGGGGGTCGAGAACGACTGCACCTTCGACGTCGAGCTGGCGCTCAGCGAGGCCTGCACCAACGTCCTGCTCCACGCCGGCCCCGGCGAGGCGTACGAGGTCCGCCTGCGGATCGACGAGCGGTCCTGCGAGCTGCGCGTGGTCGACGTCGGGCGGGGCTTCGACACCGACGGCGCGCCGGTGCAACGGAGCGGTGTCGAGGAGGGCGGCCGCGGCCTCGGGCTGATGATCGCCCTGGTCGACAAGGTCCAGTTCGCCTCAAGACCGGAGGCCGGGACGGTGGTCAGCCTGGAGAAAGCCCTGGTGTACCGGGAGGACTCCATCGGCGGCCGGCGCCTCCGCGGTCAGGAGACCCCGGCGCCACCGTAGCCGACCGGGCGGTCAGCGGCGCCGCAGGCGCGCGGTGGCGGCGCCGGCGAGCCCGGCCGCCGCGGCCGCGGCCAGCAGGCCACGATGGGTCGCGGCCCAGAGCTGCACGCTGCGACCGTGGGCGCGGACGTCGAAGGTGCCGTGGGCGCCACGGTCGCCGGGCAGCGGCCGCCACAGGCTGGCCGGGCGGTCGGGGTCCTCCGCCGCGGTGCTCTGCTGCGCGTCGTAGCCGGTGCGGCCCAGGTAGTGGTCGAGCAGCCCGGGCGCCAAGCGGTTGGCGAGCAGCGTGGCGGCGGTGCTCGACCCCACCCAGACCTCGCGGCGCCGGTGCGCCGCCGCCCAGACGATCGCGCGCGCGGCCACCTCTGGCTGGTAGACCGGTGGCATGGGCTGTGCCTTGCGTGGCAGCCGGGAGAGCGCCGTCCCGAACTGGGGCGTGTTGGTGCCAGGGAGCTGCACCGTGGTGATGTGAACGCGCGAGTGGTCGTGGAGCAGCTCGCAGCGGACCGACTCGGTGAAGCCCCGCACGGCGTGCTTGGCGCCGCAGTAGGCGCTCTGCAGCGGGACGGACCGCTCGGCAAGGGCGGAGCCGACCTGCACCACCACGCCGCGGTCGCGGGGGACCATGTGCCGCAGCGCCGCCCTGGTGCCGTTCACCACGCCCAGGTACGCGACCTCGGTGACGCGCTGGAACTCCTCGGCCCTGATCTGGGTAAATGGCGCGAACACTGCGGCGGTGGCGGTGTTGACCCAGACGTCGACCGGCCCGAGCCGCTCCTCGACCAGGGCCGCCGCGGCGTCGACCTGGCCGGCGTCGACCAGGTCGAGCGGGACGGCCAGGGCGCGGCCGCCTGCCGCCTCGGCCTCCTTGGCGGTGGCCGCAAGCGCCTCCTCGCCCCTGGCGAGCAGCCCGACGGCGGCGCCGTCGCTGGCGAACGCCCGCGTGGCGGCCCGCCCCACCCCGGAACTCGCCCCCGTTACCACGACCACCTTGGGAGCTGCCATCTGCCTACTCCTTGGCTGAGGTTGCGCCGGCCCGCTCCGGTTCGTCCGGGCCGACCAGGACGTCGACCACCGCCGGTCCGGGATGGGCGAACGCGGCGCTGATCGCCTCGGGTACCTCGTCCGCCCGCTCGGCTCTGGCCCCGAGCGCGCCGCACGCTCCCGCCCAGCGGGCGAAGTCGGGCGGGTGCCCGTCAGCGGGCTGGGCGGGGTTGGCGACCACCACCTTGACCGGCAGCTGGTGGTGGACCGCGGTGAGCAGCTCGGCCATGAGCTTGGCGAACCCGTCCGCGGCGACGAACGCGATCACCTGGCGGCTCGGGTGGGCCCACTGCGCCGCGATCGCGTACGGCAGGCCGGCCGTCATCATGGTCAGGTTGGCGGAGAGCAGGTAGTGACGCCCGGCGCGGACGTCGAAATGGTGCGCCGACCAGGTCGCGCTCGAGCCGGAGTCCGACGCCAGGATGGCGTCGGACGAGGCCAGCCGGTCGACCACCCTGGCCAGGTAGCGCGGTCGCACGGGCGTGCCCGGGTCCTCCAGCGTGGCCAGCCGCTCGCGCCAGCGGGCCATGCCGTGCTGGGCCTGGTCGAGGAAGGAGCGGTCCTCGGCCCGGTGGAGCAGGGGCAGCAGCGCCTGCAGCGTCTCGGCGGCGTCCCCGACCAACGGCGCTTCGGTGGCCGTCGGCGCGCCCACCCGGGTCAGGTCGGTCTCGATCTGGACGGTGCGCACCTTGCCTGGATCGGGCAGGTGCCTCGTCCAGGGGAAGTTGGTCCCGACCACCAGCAGGGCGTCGGCGCCGGCGAGGGCTTCCTCGGCCGGACGGGTGCCGAGCGCGCCGATGCAGCCGGTGCAGAGCGGGTGGTCGTCGGGGACGGTCGCCTTGCCAGGCAGGGACTTCACGATCGGGCTGGCGAGCCGCTCGGCCACGGCCAGCAGCTCGCTCCGCGCGCCGAAGGCGCCGACCCCGACCAGCACCGCCCTGCGGGCGCCCTGGTTGAGGGTTGCCGCGGCCCGCTCCAGGTCCGCTTCGGGGGGGACGCCGGGCGACGGCAGGAACACCGGAGCGGTGGTCGGCGTCCTGGCCACCCAGTAGTCCTCCTCGGCGTCGAAGTCCAGGCCGGGCGGAAAGGTGATGTGGGAGACGGTGCCCTTGGCGACGGCGTGGCCGAGGGCGATGTCGACCACCGCCGGGATCTGCACCGGCACGTTGACCCGCACGTTGTAACCGGCCACGTCCTCGAAGAGCTTGTCCAGGTGGACGTCGGCGTGGAACGCCGTGCCGAGCACGCGGCCCTCCTCCAGCTCGGTGACGGCCAGCACCGGCTGGTGGTCGAGCTTGGCGTCGTAGAGGCCGTTGAGCAGGTGGACCGCGCCCGGGCCGGAGGTCGCCAGGCAGACGCCGGGCCGGCCGGTGGCTTTGGCGTACCCGGTGGCCATGAAGGCGGCGGCCTCCTCGTGCTGGACCCGGACCAGGCGGATCTCACCGGCCCGGGCCGCCAGCGCGGCGGGGATGCCCTCGTCCTGCTCGCCGGGGAGCCCGAAGACGGTGTCCACACCCCAGTCGGCCAGCCGGTCGACCAGGAGCTCGGCCGCGAATACCTTCATCCCGGCCTCCCTCGCCGCCCACGCCTGCGGGAACGCTATCAGGCTCCTGGGTTGCGTAGCTATGAGGGAGTAGGCAGGGTTGGGGAGGGCGCGGTCGCGGCCTGGGCCGTGCCGGCGAGCCAGTCGGGGAGGTCCTCCGCGGGCATGGGCCAGGCGAACCGGTAGCCCTGGGCGAGGGCGACGCCGGCGCCGCGGAGCAGGGCCTCCTGCGCGGGGGTCTCCACCCCCTCGACGATCGTCTCCAGCTCCAGGATCTGGCCGACCGAGATGACCAGCCGGAACATGGCGTCGGCGTCGGCGTCCTCGCCGCCCACGAGGAAGCTGCGGTCGATCTTGAGCTGGTGGACGGGGAAGGAGCGGAGCGAGGCCAGCGAGGCGTAGCCGGTGCCGAAGTCGTCGATCGCGATCCTGATGCCGAGCTCGGCGACGGCACGGAGCTGCTCCCTGGCGACCTGCTGGTCGATCAGCTCGGACTCGGTGAGCTCCAGCACCAGCCGCGGCGCCGGCAGCCCGCTGTCGCGCAGCGCCGCCCGCACCTTCCGGGCGAAGCCCGGGTCGACCAGCTGGCGCGGGGCGACGTTCACGGCGACGCGCAGGGCGCCGGCTGCTGGCAGCTCCATCCAGCGGGCCATCTGCTGGCACGCGGCCCGCAGCACGTGCTCGCCGAGCCCGATGATCTGACCGGTCTGCTCGGCCATGGGGATGAACCTGGCCGGCGAGAGCAGGCCGAGCGCCGGGTGCCGCCACCGGACCAGTGCCTCGACACCGATGCAGAGGCCGGTGTTCAGGTCGATCTGGGGCTGGTAGTGCAGGACGATCTCGTCGCGCTCGACGGCTTGGGCGAGGTGCTCCTCCAGCAGCCGGACCTGGGCGATCTCACCGTGGTTGGCGGCGGTGAAGCGCTCGACCCGGTTCTTGCCCTTGGCCTTCGCGGAGTACATGGCGATGTCCGCGCACCGCATCAGGTCGCCGGCGGTGAGCGTTCTGGTGGCGGTCGCCACGCCGATGCTGGCGCCGACCGACACCGTCGCCCTGGTCAGCCGGAACGGCTCGAGCAGGCGCTCGCGGAGCTGGTCGGCGGTCCGGTCGGTGGCGTCGCGGGAGCCGATGAGCACCAGCGCGAACTCGTCGCCTCCGAACCGGGCGGGCATGGCGGTCTCGCCGCCCACCTCGATCAGCCGCTCGGCCACCTCGCGCAGCAGCTCGTCGCCGGCGGTGTGCCCGTAGGTGTCGTTTACCTGCTTGAAGTCGTCGAGGTCGACGATCAGCAGGCTGACCTCGTCGCCACCGCTCTTGGCGGCGTCGACGGCCACGGTCAGCCGCTGGAAGAACAGGGTCCGGTTGGGCAGGGCGGTGAGCTGGTCGTGGTGCGCCCGGTGGGCGAGCTCGGTATGGGCACCGCAGTTGGCCTCGGCCAGGGACCACTGCATCGTCAGCGTCCGGGCGGCCTCGAACACCTCGTCGGGCACCCGCTGCGTCCCGCCCGCCAGCAGGATGCGGTCGACGTCGGGGGTGGCCAGGCCAGCCGCCCGCCAGTGCCGCCGGCCCCCGACCAGCCGGTCGAACGCTGCCGAGCGGGCACCGAGTCCCGCCACGGTCACGTTGTCGTGCGGGTCCAGCCCCTCCATGCACGCCGCGGGCAGCACCGCGCCCGCCACGTTCTCCCGGAACCCGACCGAGCCCTCGACCACCACGCGGTCACCGTCGGGCCGCAGCACCAGCATGCCGACCCCGGGAAGCTGCGACCAGAGGGACTCGCCCGCCTCGCGGACGATCGCCCTGACCTCCTCGGCATCGGTGCGGCCGAGCAGCCGGCTGCCGGTCCGGGCCAGCAGGGTCTCGCGAGCGGCCGCCTGCTCCTGCCGGGTGAGCAGGACGTACAGGCCGCGCATGAGCAGGCCCATGGCCGCGATCTGCGGGACCATGCCGAGGATCATCGCGGAGTGCCAGGAGACCACGCGCCCGAGCGACAGCGGCGTCAGCGCGATCGTGACCGGGAGCGCGGCCATCGTGGCCGCGATCCGGATGGATGCCGCCAGGTTCGAGCCGTACAGCGACTGCGTCGCCAGCGCGCAGAAGCTCAGCCCGATGACCGCCACCGGGTCGCGCAGGTTGGCGCCGGCCGCAACCAGGACGATCCCGATCAGCACGGGCTCGAGCGGGATGACGCGGCGACGTGCGCCGGTCACGCCGAAGGCGACCAGGAGGAGGAAGACCGCCAGCACGCCGCCCACCTGCCTGACGGCCGGCTGGTCGCGGCTCACCTGGGCGAGCTGCGGGGCCACCCCGACGAACGCGTACACCAGGGCGGCCAGGCGCGTCTTCCCGAGGGCGGTTGGCGGGACCAGGTTGCGCACGCGCTCCATGGCATCGGTATCGGATGCCGCCGCCTTCGCCTTAGCGGTTCAATCCTTGACCTTGGGCAGGGTGGCGGCCCTGGCGGCGGCCTTGGCGACCTCGTCCAGCGCCGAGCCCGTGCTGGCCTGCACGGCGCCGATCACCGCGCCCTCGACCACCGGGCCCTCCGAGATGCGCACCCGGCCACGCAGCTCGTCTTCGAGCAGCTCGTCGATGGCCATGCGGGTGGAGATCACGGCCGAGCCGAGGTCGACCAGGACGAGCACGCCGTCGCCGGAGTCGGCGGCCGCGATCGCGTCGGCGATCCTGGTCGCCGAGGTGCCGATCTCCCCGTCGTCGGTGCCCCCGGCGGCGAGGACCCGCACCTCCTCGGCCATCTCCTCGGCGAGCTCGACCACGCCCTCCGCGATCTTGGGGGAGTGCGAGACGATCACCAGGCCGACGGTCACCTGCCGTTCACCACGTCGGCCAGGACCCCGAGGATCAGGTGTGACGAGGTGGCGCCAGGGTCCTGGTGGTCACGGGAGCGCTCGCCCAGGTAGCTGGCGCGACCCTTCCGCGCGATCAAGGGGATGGTGGCGGCGACACCCTCGCGCGCGGCGGCCTCGGCGGCGTCGAGGGCGGCCCCCAGGTCCTTGCCGTCGGCGAGCGCCGCGTCGAGCGCGGCCAGCGCCGGGTGGAGGGCGTCGAGCATGGTCTTGTCCTCGAGCTGGGCCTTGCCGCGGGCGACCACGCTGTCGTACCCGGCCCGCAGCGCCGCCGCGAAGGCACCGTCCTCGACCTCGGTGGCATCACCCAGTTCCCGCCCTATGGCCAGGTAGAACGACCCGTACAAGGGGCCGGAGGCGCCGCCGACCTTGCCGATCAGGGCCATGCTCACCGCTTTGAACACCGCCCCGAGGTTGGCGCCTTCCGGCAGCCCGTCGAGGCGCTCCAGCACGGCGCGGAAGCCGCGCGCCATGTTGGTGCCGTGGTCGCCGTCGCCGATGGCGGCGTCGAGCTTGGTCAGCTCAGTGGCGTGCTCCCCGATCACCGCCGCGGTCCGCCGCACCCAATCCACGGCCTGCTCCGAGGAGAACATGCGTACCCCTTTCAATTCAGTTCATCAATCAGCGCGCCAGATACCGTACGACGGTAAGCCGGGTCGGACCCTCGTTCGCAGCGGCTGGTGTTTGCGGAGCGAAGAGCGAGGGTCCGACCCGGCCACCCCGGTGAGGCCAGCTCGGTGAGGCCGCTACGCCCCCCAGCGCAGCGCCGGGGTGTGCACCGGCGCGTCCCACAGGCGGGTCTTCTCGTCGTCGAGGCGGAGGATGGTGATCGAGCAGCCCTGCATCTCCAGCGAGGTGATCAGCGGACCGATCAGGCGGCGGGTGATCCGCACCCCGCCCTGGTCGAGGATCTGGGCCACGTGCCGGTAGACCACGTACAGCTCGGCGAGCGGCGTGCCGCCCATCGAGTTGACGAACACCAGCACCTCCTCGCCCTCGTTGAGGCCGAGGTCCTCGATCACCGGGCCGGCCAGGCGGTCGGTCAGCTCGTCGGCCGACTCCATGCTGATGCGCTCGCGGCCAGGCTCGCCGTGGATGCCGATGCCGATCTCCACCTCGTTGTCGCCCAGCTCGAAGGTGGGCGTCCCGGCGGCCGGGACGATGCACGAGGTCAGCGCCAGCCCCATCGAGCGGACGTTGGCGATCACGTCACGGGACAGCTCGGTCACGGCCTTGAGGTCGCTACCCTCCTCGGCCTTCGCCCCGACCAGTTTCTCCAGCAGCACCGTGCCGCCGACGCCCCGCCGCCCCTGCGTATAGAGGGAGTCGCGCACGGCCACGTCGTCGTCGATGACCACGCTCTCGACCTGGGTGCCCGACTCGCTGGCGAGCTCGGCCGCCATCTCGAAGTTCATGATGTCGCCGGAGTAGTTCTTGACGATGTGCAGCACCCCGGCCCCGCCGTCGACCTTCCGGGTGGCCCACTCCATCTGGTCCGGCGTCGGCGAGGTGAACACCTCCCCCGGACAGGCCGCGTCGAGCATCCCCCTCCCCACGAACCCGCCGTGCATCGGCTCATGCCCCGACCCGCCCCCGGACACCAGCGCCACCTTCCCCTGGCGCGGCGCATCCGTCCGGTACACAACAAACGGGTCGTAGTTCACCTTCACCAGATCCCCGTGCGCCAGCTCAAAACCCTCGAGCGACTCCCGCACGAAGTCATCAACCGCGTTGATGAGTTTCTTCACGCTCCTGCCCCCTGACCCCGGGCCATGCCCGCAGACGCCACCTGCACCAACGATCTCCTCACCCACGCGCGGTGTCCGTCCCCGCGCAGGAACCTCA
>DATLQA010000276.1:0-25349 GCA_035535495.1 Actinomycetota bacterium
CTAGACGACTGCTTCCGAACGACGATCGGCGCCTGTTCCGGAACTCTATATAGCTAGAATTGTGTGGTCAAGGCGGCCTTCGGGATCGCTCTCGACGCCCCGGTCCCGGCGAGGTAGCCACGCAGATGCCTGGCGGTGAGCGTGTCGCTGGTGGCGACGAGCTCGGCGGGGGTGCCGGTGAACACCACCTGGCCGCCGTCGTGGCCGGCGCCGGGGCCGAGGTCGACGAGCCAGTCGGCGTGGGCCATCACCGCCTGGTGGTGCTCGATGACGATGACCGTGTTGCCGTCGTCGATGAGCCGGTCCAGCAACGCCAGGAGGTGGTCGACGTCGGCGAGGTGCATGCCGTTGGTCGGCTCGTCAAGGACGTAGGTGGTGGGCGCCTCGCCCATGTGGATGGCGAGCTTGAGCCGCTGCCGCTCGCCGCCTGACAGGGTGGTGAGCGGCTGGCCGAGGCTGAGGTAGCCGAGGCCGACGTCGGCGAGCCGGTCGAGGATCGCCCGGGCAGGCCCGGTGGGGAAGAAGTCGCGGGCTTCGGTCACCGACATGCCGAGCACCTCGGAGATGTTCCTGCCACGCAGCTTGTAGGTGAGTACCTCGGGGGTGAACCGCTTCCCCTCGCACTGCTCGCAGACGGTCGCCACCCCGGCCATCATGGCGAGGTCGGTGTAGACCAGGCCGAGGCCCTTGCAGTTCGGGCAGGCGCCCTCGGAGTTGGCGCTGAACAACGCGGCCTTGACCCCGTTGGCCTTGGCGAATGCGGTCCGGATCGGGTCGAGCAGCCCGCTGTAGGTGGCCGGGTTGCTGCGGCGGGACCCGCGGATCCAGGACTGGTCGACCACGGTCACGCCCTGCTGGCGGTCGAGCGAACCGTGGATCAGCGAGCTCTTGCCCGACCCGGCGACGCCGGTGATCACGGTCAGCACGCCGAGCGGGAGGTCGACGCTCACGTCCTTGAGGTTGTGCAGGGCCGCGCCCCTGATCGGCAGCTGCCCGCGGGCCTGCCGGACCGCTTCGCGCAGGCGGGCACGGTGGTCCAGGTGCCGGCCGGTGAGGGTGCCCGAGCGTCGCAGCCCGGCCACGTCGCCGGTGAAGCAGACCCGCCCCCCGGAGGCGCCCGCCCCCGGTCCCAGGTCGACCACGTGGTCGGCGATCTCGATGACTTCGGGCTTGTGCTCGACCACCAGGACGGTGTTGCCCTTGTCGCGCAGCCGCAGCAGCAGGTCGTTCATCCGCTGGATGTCGTGGGGGTGCAGGCCCGTGGTGGGCTCGTCGAAGACGTAGGTGACGTCGCTGAGCGACGAGCCGAGGTGGCGGATCATCTTGGTGCGCTGCGCCTCGCCGCCCGACAGCGTGCCCGACGGGCGGTCGAGCGAGAGGTAGCCCAGCCCGATCTCCACGAACGAGTCGAGGGTCTGCTGCAGCGTGGCGAGCAGCGGCGCCACCGACGGCTCGTCGAGGCCGCGGACCCATTCGGCTAGGTCGCTGATCTGCATCGCGCAGGCGTCGGCGATGTTGATGCCCCTGATCCGCGAGGCGCGGGCGGCCTCGTTGAGCCGGCTGCCGCCGCACTCGGGGCAAGCGGTGAAGGTGACCGCCCGGTCCACGAACGCCCGGAGGTGCGGCTGCAGCGCCTCCCGGTCCTTGGAGAGGAACGACTTCTGGACCCGGGGGATCAGCCCCTCGTAGGTGAGGTTGATGCTCTCGACCTTCACCTTGGTCGGCTCGCGGTGGAGGAAGTCGTGCAGCTCGGTCTCGGAGTAGTCGCGGATCGGCTTGTCCGGGTCGAGGAAGCCCGACGCGGTGAAGATCCGCACCATCCAGCCGTCCACGGTGTAGCCGGGGATGGTGATCGCGCCCTCGGCGAGCGACTTGCTCTCGTCGTAGAGCTGGGTCAGGTCGATGTCGGTCACGCTGCCCATGCCCTCGCAGCGCGGGCAGGCGCCGGCGGGCAGGTTGAAGCTGTAGTGGAACGACGGCCCGGCACTCGGCTCGCCGAGCCGGCTGAAGATGATCCGCAGCATCGCGTTGGCGTCGGTGGCGGTGCCGACGGTGGAGCGGGCGTTGGCGCCCATCCGCTCCTGGTCGACCACGATCGCCGCGCTGAGGTTCTGCAGGACGTCGACGTCGGGCCGGCCGAGGGCGGGCATGAACGACTGGATGAAGGCGGTGTAGGTCTCGTTGATCAGCCGCTGCGACTCCGCGGCGATGGTGCCGAACACCAGCGAGCTCTTGCCCGAGCCAGAGACCCCGGTGAAGACGCTGAGCCGGCGCTTGGGGATGTCGACGGAGATGTCGGCCAGGTTGTTTTCCCGCGCACCGCGGACCTCGATCCGGTCGTGGCTGTCCGCGGCGGACCGCTGTCGCTCTGTCATCCGGGCAGTCTAGGTGAAGGCTGCGACGCCGGTGATCGCCTCGCCGAGGATCAGCGTGTGGATCTCGCTGGTGCCCTCGTAGGTGAGCACCGACTCCAGGTTGTTGGCGTGCCGGATCACCGGGTACTCGAGCGTGACCCCGTTGGCGCCCAGGATGGTCCGCGCCGTCCGCGCGATCTCGAGCGCCTCGCGGACGTTGTTGAGCTTGCCGACGCTGACCTGCTCGGGGGTGAGCGTGCCGGCGTCCTTCATGCGGCCGAGGTGCAGCGCGAGCAGCAGCCCCTTCTGCAGCTCGAGGAGCATGTCGACCAGCTTGGCCTGGGTGAGCTGGAAGGCCGCCAGCGGCTTGCCGAACTGCACCCGGGAGCCGGCGTAGTCCAGCGCGGTGGCGAAGCAGGTGCGGGCGGCGCCCATGGCGCCCCAGACGATGCCGTAGCGGGCCTCGGTGAGGCAGGACAGCGGCCCGCGCATGCCGCGGACCTCGGGCAGGAGAGCGTCGGCGGGAAGGCGGCAGTCGTCGAAGATCAGCTCGGAGGTGACCGCGGCGCGCAGCGACAGCTTGCGTTCGATGTCGCGGGTGCTGAACCCGGGCGTGCCTCGGGGTACCAGGAAGCCGCGAATGCCGTCGTCGCTGCGGGCCCAGACGACCGCCAGGTCGGCGAACCCGCCGTTGGTGATCCACATCTTGGTGCCGTTCAGCACCCAGTCCGACCCGTCCCGGCGCGCGCTGGTGCGCATCCCGGCCGGGTCGGAGCCGAAGTCTGGCTCGGTGAGCCCGAAGCAGCCGACCAGCTCGCCGGCCGCCATCCGCGGCAGCCAGTGCTGCTTCTGCTCCTCGGAGCCGTAGCGCCAGATCGGGAACATGGCCAGCGATCCCTGCACCGAGGCGAAGCTGCGCAGCCCCGAGTCGCCCGCCTCCAGCTCCAGGCAGGCCAGGCCGTAGCTGACCGCGTTGGCCCCGGCGCAGCCGTAGCCGTCGAGGTGCATGCCGAGCAGGCCGAGCGCGCCCAGCTCCTTGGCCAGCTCGCGGGGGAACACGCCGCGCTCGAACCAGCCGGCCACCTCCGGCTGTACGCGCTCGTCCACGAACCGCCTGGTGGCGTCCTGGATGGCCCGCTCCTCCTCACTGAGGTGCCCGGCGATCTCCAGGAAGTCGAGGGCCTTGGCCGTGCGTTCGTCCATGCTGCCGTCCTGTCTCGCGTCCCGCCTGATCCCCGCGAGTATCCCACCACTGCCCCGCAGGCAGGGCGGCTGGGAAGGCTTGGCGGCGGGGCCGGCTCGTTGTGCTGTGGCCGGTGGCGACGCCCCAACGTGGCGGGCGACCGAGGACCGTGGTGCCGGCTTCCTGCCTGGATGAACTACGACTGCCCCGCAGGCACGGCGACGGCGGCCGCCACGACGACCCGCTCGGTGCGGCGCCGACCTGACGGGATCCCGCCTAGGTACCCGATGGGGGGGTTCGGGGGGGAGCTGTCTCGGGCTCCCCCCCGAATGAATCGGGATGGGTTCGGGGGGGAGCTGTCTCGGGCTCCCCCCCGAATGAATCGGGCATCACCGCGGTGGCGACCAGCTCGACCTGGGCGGCGGGGTCGAACAGGGCGGCGACCTGGAACAGGGCGACGGCGGGGTAGTGGCGGCCGAAGTGACGGCGCCAGGCAGCCCCAAGGTCGGGCTGGGCGGCCCGCCAGGCGGCCGCGTCGGTCACGAAGATCTGCACGCTGACCAGGTGCTCCGGCCGGCCGCCGGCGGCCGCGAGCGCGGTGAGGAGGTTGCCGGCCGCCACTTCGAACTGCTCCACCACACCGCTGCCGGTGATCGACCCGTCCGGCGCCTGCGCGGCCTGGCCGCCCAGGTAGACGGTGCGGCCGGGGGCGGCGACCACGGCGTGGGCGAAGCCGACCGGCGGGGCCAGCCCCGGCGGGTTGACGATCTGGTGCGGGCCGGTCACCGGCCCGTCCAGCGAGGCTCGCGGCCCTCGGTGAAGGCGGCGTGGAACTCGGCGTGGTCGGCCGAGGTCATCATCAGCGCCTGGGTGACCGCCTCCAGCTCGACCGCGCCGGCGAGGTTCAGGTCGAGCTCGCGCGAGAGCAGCGCCTTGGTGGCGCCGAGGGCGAGGGTGGGACCGGCGGCGAGGCGGCCGGCCAGGGCGGCGGTGGCGGCCGGCAGCTCGCCGTCGTCGACCACCTGGTTGGCCAGGCCGGCCGCTGCCGCCTGGTCGGCGTCGAGCCGGTCGCCGAGCAGCAGCAGCTCGGTCGCCTTGGCGAGCCCGACCAGGCGGGGGAGCAGGTAGGCGGCGCCCATGTCCGCGCCGGCGAGGCCGACCTTGGTGAACAGGAACGCGAACGAGGCCGAGCGCGCCAGCAGGCGGAAGTCGGCGGCCAGGGCGATCACCGCCCCGGCCCCGGCGGCGACCCCGTTGACCGACGCGATCACCGGCAGGGGCAGCTCCCGCAGGCGCTGCACCACCGCGCCGGTCATGCGGGTGAAGTCGAGCAGCTCGCGGGCTCCGGCGCCGCGCAGGGCGCCGATGATCTCGTGCACGTCCCCGCCCGAGCAGAAGCCGCGGCCGGCGCCGGTCAGGACCAGCACCCGGACGCCTTCCCGGTGGGGCAGCTCGGCCAGGAGGTCGCGCAGGTCGGCGTAGACGTCGAAGGTGAGGGCGTTGAGCCGCTCCGGGCGGTCGAAGGTGACCGTGGCCACGCCGTCGCGCTCCACGTAGCCGAACTGCTCCCAGCGCTCGGTGAAGCCGGCCGAGGCCCGGAACGGACTCACGATCGCACCCTCCCTCTTGGAGTCCCGACACTATCCGCCGCGGCCCGCGGCCGCCGCTACCCGTTGGCGGGGTGGTCGCGGAACAGCTCGCGGGCGATCACCTCACGCTGGATCTCGCTGGTGCCCTCGTAGACGCGGGGGGCCCGCACGTCGCGGTAGAGGTGCTCGAGCGGGTGCCCACGCTGGAGTGCCGAGGCGCCGTGGACCTGCACCGCGGTGTCGACCACCGCCTGGGCGGTCTCGGTGGCGTACAGCTTGGCCATCGCGGCCGCCTTGGTCACGCCGTCGCCGCCGGCGTCGTAGCGGCTGGCCGCCGCGTACACCAGCAACCGCGCCGCCTGGGTGCGGGTGGCCATCTCGGCCAGGCGGTGGGAGACCGCCTGGAAGTCGCGGAGCGGCGCGCCGAACGCCCGCCGGCTGGCGGCGTGGGCGACCGCCAGGTCGAGGGCGGCCTGGGCCATGCCGACCGCGAACGCGCCCACGCTCGGCCGGAACCGGTCAAGGGTCCGCATGGCCAGAGAGAAGCCGCCGTCGACGGGGCCGAGCACCTGGCCGGCCGCGACCGGGACGCCGTCGAAGGTGAGCCGGCCGATGGGGTGCGGGGCGAGCAGCTCGATCGGCTGGCCGCTGAGCCCAGGGGCGTTGCCGGGCACGGCGAAGGCGGTGATGCCGCGGGCGGCTGCCCCCGCCGTGGTGCGGGCGAACACGGTGTACAGGTCGGCCTCGGGCGCGTTGGAGATCCACTGCTTGGCGCCGGTGAGCCGGAAGCCGTTGCCGTCCGGCTCGGCGCGGAGCTCGATCGACCCGGCGTCCGAGCCGGCACCCGCCTCCGACAGCGCGAACGCGGCCACCGCCGTGCCGGTGGCCACCGCCGGCAGGTAGCGTCGCTGCAGCTCCTCACCGCCGCCGGCCAGGATCGGGTAGCCGCCGAGCCCCTGCAGCGCCAGGGCGGTCTCGGCTTCGACGCACTCGCGTGCCAGCGCCTCGCGGAGCACGCAGAGGTCGAGCGCTGAGGCCGGGCCGTCGGCCGAGCCGCCAACCGCCCTGGGGAACAGGCGGGGGAGCACGCCGTGCTCGCCCAGCGCCGCCACCAGCCGGCGGTTGACCCTGCCCGGCCGCCCCGCCGCCGCCAGCGGCGCCAGCACCGCCCGCGCCAGCTCGCGGACCTCGGCCGCCATCCGCTCCGCCGCCGACCCGAGCACGAACGCGTCCACCCTCACCTCCGTCGTCCGGACACACCCCGCATGGTAGTGTCCGCCACGACGCGGTGGCCCTGCCTGCGGGGCAGTCGCCGTTCATCCGGACAGCAAGCCCGCACCACGGTCCTCAGTCGCCGCCACCGTGGGCGCCGCCTCGGGCCCCAGCACAATGAGCCACACCGCCGCCAAGCCCTCCCAGTCGCCCTCCCTGCGGGGCAGTCGGAGGATCGTCTCGGTTGGGGGCGGGCCGGCCGGGCTGTACGCCGCCATCCTGCTCAAGAAGGCCGACCCGGCCCGCGAGGTGACCGTCCGCGAGCGCAACGCGGCCGGCGAGACGTTCGGCTTCGGCGTGGTGTTCTCCGACCAGACCCTGGCCAACCTCCACGAGGCCGACCCCGAGACGCACGAGCGGATCACCGGCGCGTTCGCCCACTGGGACGCGATCGACATCTACTACCAGGGCGAGCTGGTCCGCTGCGGCGGCAACGCCTTCGCCGGCATCGCCCGCCGCCAGCTGCTCGACATCCTCCGCCGCCGCGCCGAGGAGCTCGGCGTCCGCCTCGACTTCGGGATCAAGCCCGGCGGGCCGGAGGCGGCCGCAGATGCCGACCTGCTGCTGGCGGCCGACGGGGTCGGCTCGGCCACCCGGACCGGGCTGGCCGACGCCTTCCGGCCCGGCCTTCAGTCGCACGGCGCCCGCTACATCTGGCTCGGCACCACCAAGGTGTTCGACGCCTTCACCTTCATCTTCCGCCGGCACGGGCGGGGCTGGTTCCAGGTCCACGCCTACCCGTACGACGCCGGCATGAGCACCTTCATCGTCGAGTGCGACCAGGCGTCGTGGCTGGAGGCCGGCCTCGACCAGGCCGACGAGGCCGCCAGCATCCGCTGGTGCGAGCGGCTGTTCGCCCCGGAGCTGGACGGCCACCCGCTGGTCGGCAACCGCTCCCGCTGGATCGGCTTCACCACCGTGACCAACCGCACCTGGCACCACCGCAACGTGGTCCTGCTCGGCGACGCCGCCCACACCGCCCACTTCTCCATCGGCTCGGGCACCAAGCTGGCGATGGAGGACGCCATCGCCCTCGCCGACGCGGTCGACCGGCACGACGACCTGGACACCGCTCTGGCCCGCTACGAGAGCGAGCGCCGCCCGGTGGTCGAGCGGACCCAGGCGGCGGCCGCGGCCAGCCGCGGCTGGTTCGAGACCTGGCCCCGCTGGGACGGCTTCCCACCGCCGCAGTTCGCCTTCAGCCTGCTCGCCCGCTCGGGCCGGGTCAGCTACGACAACCTGCGCCGCCGCGACCCCGCCTTCGTCCACGCCCTCGACCGGTGGTTCGCCGCGCGGGCCGGCCCGGCCGCCAGTCCCGCCGAAGGCCCACCCCGCGGCTCGGGCCGCGCGGAGATCGCCGCCGACCCGCCCGAGGTGGCGCCGGCGCCAGCGTTCCAGCCGTTCCGGCTCGGCGGCCTCCGCCTGGCCAACCGCCTGGTGGCCGCGCCGGTGCCCGACTACGCCGCCAGCGAAGGACTGCCCTCGGCGGGCCTGGTGGCCGAGCTGGAGCGGGCCGGCCGCGGCGGCGCCGGGCTGGTCCTCGCCACCCTGGTCGCGGTCGCCCCCGAGGCGCGCGTCACCGCCGGCTGCGCCGGCCTGTGGAGCGACTCCCATGAGGCCAGCTGGCGGGCGCTGCGCGAGCGCCTGGCCGGCCGCGCCCACCTCGGCGTCCAGCTGGTCCATGCCGGGCCGCGCGGCTCGACCAGGCCGCGGACCCTCGGCACCGACTGGCCGCTGGCCGACGGCGGCTGGCCGCTGGTGGCCGCCTCGGCGCTGCCCTACCTGCCCGGCGGCCCGGTCCCGGCCGAGCTGGACCTGGCCGGCATGGCCACGGTGCGGGAGTGGTTCGCGGCGGCGGCCGGGCGTGCCGCCGGCGCCGGTTTCGACCTGCTCGAACTCCACTTCGGCCAGGGCTACCTGCTGGGCACGTTCATCTCGCCGCTGACCAACCGGCGCGGCGACGCCTTCGGCGGGTCGCTGGAGGGGCGGCTGCGCTTCCCGATCGAGGTGCTCGGCGCGGTGCGGGAGCGCTGGCCGGCCGGGCGGCCCCTGGCCGTCTGCCTGACCGTCGACGACCAGGCGCCGGGCGGGCTCGCCGCCGACGAGGCGGCGGCCGCGGCCGCCGCCATGCGCGACGCCGGCTGCGACCTGGTCGAGGCGACCGCCGGCCAGACCACCGCCGCCTGGCAGCCGGACTACCGCCGCGCCTTCGCCGGCCCAGCCGGCGACCTGGTACGCAACGCCGCCAAGGTCCCGGCCCTGGTCGCCGGCAACCTGCCGACCCCCGCCGACGCCGACACCGTGCTGGCCAGCGGCCACGCCGACCTGTGCGTGCTCGGCCGCCCCAGCCTGCCCGACCCGCCGTGGCTGCGCCCGGCCGGGACCGCCCGGTGAGCATCCGCGTCGGCGTCGGCTCGCCCGCCGGGATCCCGGGGAGCGACCCGGAGCTGGTGCTGGACTGGGCCGGGCGGGCCGACGCCACCCCGTGCAGCAGCCTCGGGGTGATCGACCGGCTCGCCTACGGCAACCAGGACCCGTTCGCCGTCCTGGCCGCCGCCGCGGCGGTGACCAGCCGGATCCGCCTGGCCACCTGCATCCTGATCGCGCCGCTCCGGGACACGCAGCTGCTGGCCAGGCAGGCCGCCACCGTCGACGCGCTGTCCGGCGGGCGGCTCACCCTCGGCGTCGCGGTCGGCGCCAGGACCGACGACTACCACGCCGCCGGGCTCGACCCGCGCGGCCGGGGGCGCCGCCTCAGCGAGCAGCTGGGCGTGCTCCGCGACGCCTTCGACCAGCCTGGCGACCCGGCGCCGCCCGGCCGGGGACGGCCCGAGCTGCTGGTCGGCGGGCAGAGCGGCGCCGCCCTCGCCCGGATGGCCCGCTACGGCGACGGCTACGTGCACGGCGGGGGACCGCCGCGCGCGTTCGCCGGCGCGGCCGAGCGTGCCAGGGCGGCCTGGGCCGACGCCGGCCGGCCGGGCACGCCGCGGCTGTGGGGCATGGCCTACTTCGCGTTCGGCGACGCGGCCGAGGCCGGGCGCGACTACGTGCGCGACTACTACGCGTTCACCGGGGTGTTCGCCGAGCGCATCGCCGAGGGCGTGCTCACGCACGCCCGCGCGGTCACCGAGCTGGTCCGTGGCTACGAGGACGCCGGCTGCGACGAGCTGCTGCTGTTCCCCGCGGTTGCCCGGCCCGACCAGCTCGACCGCCTGGCCGACGCGCTCCGCTGACCTCGCAACCCAGACGGTTACGCGCAAACGCAATCATTCCCGCAGGGATCGACATCTGTCCGAGCAGGATGCGAACGTTCGGCACGGACGTCCGTGCCGGCGGCTCGGTACGAGCCGGCGCGACCGGTCACTGGCCACCATCCGCGCCCAGCTCTGGTGAAAGGGGACGATCGATGCCGAGGTTGCCGCACCGCCCGCCGCGCCGGATCGTCGTCGGAGCCCTGCTCGTCCTGGTCGCCGCCGCCATGGCGGCCAGCGCCGTGCCCGCCGCCGGCGCGCCGCACCGAGCGAAGCCGAGGTTCTCCCATCTGGACCCGGGCGGCCCGGCCCGCTACGCCGAGCGCGTGCCGGTCAACCTGGTCTTCGTCGGCTTCGAGCCAGGCAAGCACGTCCAGTCGGGCAAGTTCCGGGCCGGACTGCCCGAGCGCTACCGGCCGCTGGTGCGCTCGCGGCTGCCCTACGGCATCAAGGACTTCCTCGGGATCGACTACCGCTACCGCTACAACGTGCGCTTCACCGACACGGCCTACGAGAACCGCTTCTTCCAGACCCTCGGCAAGCTCGCCACCCCGGCGCCGCTCACCGCCTTCCAGCAGCAGTACAACGACCAGCAGCGCAACGTCCTCGACGTCACCGCCAACCACTTCATCGACGCCCCGACGGTGGAGCGGTGGCTCGCCTTGCACCCGCCGCGCGGCGTCGACACCCGCCAGGACACGGTGTTCTTCGTCAACTGGTACGGGCGCAAGGACTTCAAGTTCCACGTCTACACCAAGACCAACGAGCCCGACCCCGACACCCACTACAACTTCGGCGTGCAGCGCCAGAGCCGCAAGATCATCGCCTGGGGCGGCACCACCCCTGACGACGAGGAGAACGGGCTCGGCCGGCTGCGCCGGGTGTGGTTCCACGACCTGTCGGCCGGGCCGGAGTCGTGGACCGACAACTGGAACGTCGACGACGCCGACGTCGACGAGGACGGCGTGGCCGACTTCCGGCTCCCGCCAGTCTGGGAGTACCTCGCCAAGGGCGGCTTCCGGCCCCGCTCGGCGCTCAGCGGCGACCTCGCCAAGGTCGCCCGCTACGTCGCCATCAACCTGCTGTTCACCAGCTCGCCGCTGTACCCGCCGGCGCTCACCCCGCCGCGGCTGCCCCGTACCATCAACCTCGACTCCAACACCTACGAGGGCTGGGACGGGGTCGACGCCTCCGACGGCTTCATCAAGCCCGGCCTGCTGGTCGACGAGCTGGCTGAGATCCAGCCGCTGCAGCGCTTCGACTACGACGAGCAGGAGCTGCCCTTCACCGGCGAGGCGCGCCGCTGCTACGAGCTGTGGCTGGCCGACGAGAGCTGCGTCCCCGAGACCGGCCTGCCCGGCTTCGCCAACCTGTTCGCGTTCAACGCGGCCAACCTCGCCCGCACCGGGGACGACACCGGCAAGGTCGACTACGAGCTGCCGATCTTCAACTACTCGACCAACGACGACCTGTCCGCGCCGTTCCTCGGCTTCGCCGACGACAACTACGTCGACGGCACCCAGAGCTTCGTGTTCGGGTTCATCTCGCCGTCGATCGTCGAGTCCGGCTACGGCCTCACCACCACGCTGATCCACGAGGTCGGCCACCATCTCGCGCTGAGTCATCCGCACGACGGCTACGACTACGAGGACGACGTCGACTACGAGGACCTCGGCCCGTTCAACTTCGTGTCCTCGGGCGACGAGAGCAACTCGATGATGAGCTACATCGACCTCAACTGGGACTTCAGCCAGTTCGACCGGGACAACATGAACCGCTTCCTGGCCGCCGCGTACACCAGCAACGCCAACCGGATCGCCGCCGCGGTGCTGGCCGACCCGGACGCGGGCAAGGCGCTCGTCAGGCTGCGGGCCGCCGACCGCCTGCTCGGCACCGCCAAGTCGAGCTTCGGCGGCCACCGCTACCTGCGCGCCTCGGCGCTGGCCGTGGCCGCCTACCGCGAGGTCGTCGCCGCCGCCAGGATCGTCGGCGTGCCGGTGGCGACCTCGAAGGCCGGCAGCACCGTCGCCCAGCCGGCGGCCGCGGCCCGCAGCAGCGCCAGGCACCTGCGCGAGAGCATGGTCGACACGCTCGCTCCCGACAGCCGCCGCGCCCGGCGCTGAGGAGCCGGCGCCCGCGCTGGCCGGAGGGGCCGCCGGTGACGGCGGCCCCTCCGACTGTCCGGCGGTGATCGGCGATCGTCCAGCGCGGCTGCTGTGAGCGGTCAAGTACCCACCGAGCGCGTCCGACGCCTGGTTGGTGGACGCGCGTGGCGGACGGCTGAGCTACTTCGTGCTCACCTACGACGTCTCCAGCGAGCGAGTCCTGGCCCTCACCGGCCACGGACCCGACTTCGTCGGCGCCGTCCTGGCCTTTTCCACCAGCATGGACCAGCACCGTGACCAGCCCGGCGTGACCGTCCGCCTGCTGGCGGGAGCCTCGGTCGCCGACCTGTTCGAGCGCCACGCCGACCTCTTCGCCGGGCTCCGCCTGCCCGATTGACGCCCGGCGCGCCAAGCCCGCCGGGGGTCCTGGTACACTTCGCCCGCTTCCCCTCAGCTCACGCATCCGTTACGCTCCGCGTGAACACCAGTTCGAGAGGGGAGGTTCGCCGCTGCTCGTCGAGGACTACGCCGACCGGGTGCGGCACGCCGCCGGGTATCTGGCGAAGCTCCTGGCCGACACCGGCACCCAGGTCGACAACCCCGTCGACGAACCGGTCACGTCCGGCGACGACCGGTCCGTCGAGCTCCGCCCTGACGCCGAGATCGTCCAGATCGGCAGCGACCCGGCCAACGGGGTCGCGGTCGCCGCCATCGACGGTGGCTCGGCCTGCCTGGTCAACGGGCGCAGCTTCTGGGTGGTGGCCTACCGGGCGGGCACGGTCTGGCACCGCGACCGGTGCACCGTCCAGGAGGAACGCGACCCGCTGATGCTCAAGGCGCTCACCCAGACCGACGCCAAGGCCGAGTACGCGCAGGGCCTGGCCCAGGCCGGCGTGGTGCGCGAACGCGAGCTGGTCGAGCTCGCCGGAGTGGTCGACGTGCTCCGCGAGCTGGCCGAGTGGCGCCGCGCCGAGCAGGCGGTCGCCGAGGCGCGACCCGGCGACCTGGTGCTGGTCGACGGCAGCCTGCACCCGGGCGTGTTCCTGCCACGGGAGCGGGTCGAGCGGGTCCACCGGCTCGCCCTGGAGCGCGGCGTCGACCTGGTCGGGGTGACCAAGTCGTCCAAGCTGCGCTGGGGCCGTTACGCGCCCCTGGTGCTGCGGGTGCGCCGCCGCGCCGAGGCCGAGGTCGGCGCGGACGCCCGCTGGTACCTGCAGGTCACCGGCGACGGCGACGGCCAGCAGTCAGAGGTGTACGTGGCCCGGCTCGCCCGCCGTGGCGCCTACGCCTTCCGGGTCGACGCGGTCCGCGGGCGGCGCGGCATCGACGAGCTGTTCGCCGTGCTCGCCGGGCTGTCCGACGACCCGGCGTTCCTCGGCTACCCGTACCCGCTGGCGCGCGTCCACCAGGTGGTCGCGCTGCCCGGGCACCTGATCGCCGACCTCCGCCGCGACCTGCGCTCCGCGTTCGTCCGCGCCGGCATGCCCGAGGACGACGTCGACCTGGTCATGCGCGACTTCCACCAGACCCTGAACGCCTAGCCCCAAAGGACCGCCCCGTGGACACCTCCGACGCCTCGTTCTCCGGGGGGGCACGCCCGGCCCCCTCCGCGTCCGCAGTGGGAGCGACCAACGGCCCACCAGGGTTCCCCGGAGCGGCGGCCAACGGCCCCGCGCGGCGGCCCGGCACGGCGGCCGACGCCCCGGGCTACAAGGGCCGCATCTTCGGCCGCTCGGTACTGGACGTCCGTTTCCGCGCCTACTACGGAGAGGATCTGGTCCTGGGCGAGCTGCTGGTCGGGGCCGACCCCGAGCACGGCCGGCGCTACCTGTTCCGGATCACCGACGTGGCCTACGGCTCGGAGTCCAGCGACGACGGCTGGGCCGAGCGGACCGCCGGCGGCCTGATGGCCATGGACCAGGCGGGGGAGCGGACCGACCTGCGCGACCTGGAGCGCCGCCTGTACAAGGTGGCCAAGGTGTCCAGCCTCGGCTACGTCGGCGCGGACGGCCTGTTCCACAAGCCCAAGAGCCTTCCCGCCCAGTTCGGCGAGGTGAACGCCCCGGCAGACGACGACCTGGCGTTCCTCCGCGCCCAGATGGGCGACGTCGAGATCGGCCGGCTGCGGTCCGGCGAGGACGCCATCGACCTGCCGGTCGGCATCCGCGGCGAGACGCTGCCGAGCCACGTCGGCGTCTTCGCCACCACCGGCATGGGCAAGTCCAACCTCATGAAGGTGCTGGCCGGCCAGCTGCTCGCCGCGCACGGCCGCTACGCCCTGCTGCTGTTCGACCCGCACGGCGAGTACCTGAGCGGCGGGGGACCGCCCCGCAAGGGCCTCGCCCACCACCCGTGGGCGGCCGAGCGGCTGCGGGTCTACTCCCCGAACGCCCGCGCCGGGCAGGCCAGCCTGCTGCGGCTCTCCCTCGCCGAGCTGACCGTCGACGACCTCCGCACCGCCTGGAAGTTCAGCGGGCCGCAGTCCGAGGCGCTGGAGAGCGCCTACGCGCTCCTCGGCGACCAGGGCACCTGGCTCAAGCGCCTGGCGGAGGAGGAGCCGGAAGACCTGAAGGACGCCGAGCTCGGCCGCCACGCCCTGGCGACCATCCAGGTGCTGTGCCGGCGGGCCAGGCGGATCGTGCGGCTGCCGCTGATGACCGAGGACCCCTCGCAGTCGCTCACCGGCAAGGTCCTTGGCGACCTGGCCGACGGCAAGGTGGTGCTGGTCGACACGTCGGGGCTGGAGGCGGTGGAGGAGACCCTGGTCGCCTCGATGCTCACCCGCAGCCTGCTGGCCGAGCGGGCCGACGCCTACCGGGCCGACCGGGACCGCTTCGCGCGGCTGCCCCGCACCCTGGTCGCCCTCGAAGAGGCGCAGCGGGTGCTGACCCGCCTGGACGATGCCGAGTTCAACGTCTTCCCGCGCCTGGCCCGGGAGGGCCGCAAGTTCAACGTCGGCCTGTGCGCGGTCACCCAGCAGCCCAAGCTGATCGACCCGGAGCTGCTCAGCCAGTTCAACACCTACTTCGTGCTCGGCCTGGCCGACGAGCGCGACCGCTCGATCCTGCGCTCCTCGTCCAAACAGGACCTCTCCGACCTCGGCCCCGAGATCCAGACGCTGATGCCCGGCGAGGCGCTGGTGACCAACCCGGAGGCGCCGTTCGCGCTGCCGACCAAGGTCCACTACTACGAAGACTGGCTGCACGGCGTCCCCGAGCCGGAGGCCGCCAAGGCCCGCCCGGCCGGCGCCCTGCAAGGCTTCTACGACTGACGACGACTGCCCGCAGGCAGGGCGGCCGAAAGGTCCAGCCGGCGGTGCGACTCCCTGACCGCTCCCGACCAATGGCGCACCTATGACCAAGATCGTCGCGATCGCCGACGCGCACCTCGGCCGCGCCCACCACCACGCGGTCGACGAGCACGGCCTCAACCAGCGCGAGGCCGACTTCGCGGCCTCGTGGCACCGCGCGGTCGCGGCCGCGCTCGCGCTCGACCCCGACGCCGTGCTGGTGCTCGGCGACCTGTTCGACGCGCCCCGGCCGACCTACCGGGCGTTCCGCGAGGGCGCCAAGGGCCTTCGGCAGCTCGCCGACGCCGGCGTGCCCACCCTGGCGATCTCCGGCAACCACGACACCCCGCGGCTGCGGGAGTCCGGGTCGCCCTACGGCGTGCTGGCCGACGCCTTCCCGTCGCTGCGCTTCGCCTACCGCGGGGTTCGCGAGGCGGTGGACCTGGTCCCTGGGCTTCGGGTGCACGCGGTGCCGCAGTGCGCCGGCGACGAGGAGCTGAAGGCGGAGATCGCCGCCGCCGCGGAGGTCCGCTCCACCGACCACCTCAACCTGCTGGTCACCCACGTCGCGGTCACGGTGCTGTCGCGCCGCTACACCTACGGCGACGTCAACGAGCTCGAGGTGGACCTGGCCAACCTGGACGCCGGCTTCGACCGCATCCTGCTCGGCCACTTCCACAACCACGCCAAGGTCGCCGCCAACGCCTGGTACGCAGGCTCGACCGACACCTTCAGCTTCAAGGACCTGCCCAGCGGCGACGAGCCCGCCACCAAGGGCGTGCTGGTGCTCGACGCCACCTCCGGGGCGGTCCGCCACCACCCGGTCCCGGGCGGCCGGCCGCTGCGCAGCTTCAAGCTGGACGCCTACGGCCTCGGTGTCCCAGAGATCCACCAGGCCGTCACCGAACTGGTGCCGCCCGAAGGCGTGGAGGGCGCGGTGGTGCGCCTGTTCGTCAACCAGGCCCGCCCCGAGATCCGCCGCCTGCTCGACCGGCGCGTGGTCGGCGAGGCGTTCCCCGGCGCCCTGCACGTCGCCGTCCACGTCGAGGCGGCCCCGGAGGAGGGCGCCGCGCAGGCGGCCGCCGAGCCGGTGGCCAGCCTCGCCGAGGAGTGGGACCGCTACCTGGCCGGCGTGCCGGTGGAGGGCTACGACCGCGACCGCCTGGCGGCGATGGGCCGCGCCCTGTTCGAACGCGTCGAGGAGGAGGCGGCCCGCTAGTGCACCTGCGCTCCCTCAGCCTGCGGAACTACCGCGTCTACCGCGCGGTCGACCTCGAGTTCCCCGACGGCCTGGTCGGCATCTACGGGCCCAACGGGTCCGGCAAGAGCACGCTCATCGAAAGCATCCGGTTTGCCATCTACGGCGACTCGCGGACCGACAAGTCGGAGCTGCGCTCCGCGGGGGTCCGCGAGGACCTCCGCGTCGAGCTGGTCTTCGAGCACGAGGGCAACACCTACGAGGTGCGGCGCCACCTCAAGGGCCTGAACCTCACCCCCAAGGTCGAGGTGTACCGCAACGGCCAGCTCGCGGTGCAGTCGGCCCGCGAGGCCAACGCCTTCCTCGGCCGTGTGCTCGGCATGGACCAGCGCGCCTTCCTCGCCTCGGTCTGCGCCCAGCAGAAGGAGCTGACCGCGTTCGCCAGCATGATCCCGTCCGAGCGCCGCCGCCTGGTGCTCGACCTGCTCGGGGTCAGCCCGGTGGAGCGCGCCCTCGCCCAGGTGCGGGAGGAGGGACGCGACGCCCGCACCCGCGCCGCCGGCGCCCGCGCCCAGCTCCCCGACCTGGAGGTGGCCGAACGGGCCGCCGCGGAGGCCGCCGCCGAGCGGGCCGAGGCCGAGGCCGCCGAGCGGGCCGCCGCCGACGCCGAGCGGGCCGCCGGGGCCGACCTGGAGGCCGCCGAGGCCGCGCTGGCAGCCGCCGAGCAGGCCGCGGCCGCCCTGGCGGAGCTGCGCAACCAGGCGGGCATGGCCAGGGCCGAAGCCGCGTCGGCGCGGGCCGAGGCCGACCGGCACGACGCCCGCGCCGCCGCGGCGGCCGCGCTCGACCCGGAGATCGAGGCCGCCGAGGCCGAGGCGGACGAGGTGGAGGCGGTGGCCGCGCCGCTCGACGAGCTGGAGCGGGCCCGCGAGGCGCACACCGAGCGCCAGGCGCTCGCCCGCGCCCTGGACGACGCCCGCAAGCGGGAGCGGACCGCCAGCGACGTCCTGGCCCACGCCAAGCGCGACGCGGCCGCCACCGCCGAGCTGGTCACCGCCAGGGAGGCGGCCGAGGCCGCCCTGGACGAGCTGGACCGGGAGCTGGAGACGGCCAGGGAGCACCACGGCACGCTCGCCCGCGAGCTCGGCGCGACCACCGCCCGGATGGAGGCGGCCAGCGACGCGGCCGAGGCCGCCGCCGGCCTGGACCCTGGCGCGCCCTGCCCGACCTGCGGCCAGCCGCTCGGGGTCCGGCACGCCGAGATCCGCAGGCACCGGGACCAGGAGCTCGACGCGGCCCGGACCGCCAACGCCAAGGCGGCCGCCGCCCTCGACCAGGCCAAGGTGGACGGCATGGCGCTGGCGGCCCGCCGCAGCGACCTCGCCGGCGAGCTGAAGCGGGCGCGCGAGTCCGAACGACGTGCCGAGCGGGCCGCCGCCCAGGTCGAGGCGGCCGAGGCCGCCCTGACCCTGATCCACGAGGAGCTGGCCGAGCGCCGTGTCGCGCTCGACGCCGCTCCCGACCCCGGGTTCGACCCGGCCGCGCACCAGCGTGCCAAGGCCGCGGCCGCCCGCCGGGACGAGTTCGCCACCCTGCTCGCCGGGTTGCGCGCCCGGCGCGACCAGGCCGAGCAGGACCGGCTGGCCGCCAAGGAGGCGCAGGCCAGGGCCGACGGGGCCGAGCAGCGCGCGGCCGCGCTCGACGCCGAGGCTGCCGAGCGGCGTGGTGTCGAGGACGCCCTGGTCGCCGCGCGCGACCGGCAGCGGACCGCCGCCCAGGCGGCCACCCTCGCCCACGGCGCCCACCAGCAGGCCGGGGCGGCCCTCACCGCCGCCAAGCGGCGCGACACCGACCTCGCCGCCGCCCTGACCGCCGCGCGGGAACGGCACGACCAGGTGGCCGCGCTCGAAGAGGAGGCCGGCTACCTCGCCCGCCTGGCCGACCTGGTCGCCGCGTTCCGGTTGCACCTGGTCAGCCGGCTCGGCAGGCGCCTGTCGGCCGAAGCGGCGACGCTGTTCGGCGAGCTGACCGAGAACGAGTACCAGGACCTGGTGGTCGACCCGGAGGACTACGCCATCCGGATCGCCGACGACGGCACCGAGTACGAGCTGAGCCGCTTCTCGGGCTCGGAGAACGACCTGGCCAGCCTCTCCCTGCGGGTCGCGGTCAGCCTGGTGATCGCCGAAGGCGCCGGGGAACTCGGGCTGCTGGTGCTCGACGAGGTGCTCGGCGCGCTCGACCGTGAGCGCCGCGGGCGCATGCTGGCCGCGCTCACGGCGCTGTCCGGCCGCTTCCGCCAGGTCCTCTTGGTGACCCACAACGACGAGGTCAAAGACCTGCTCCCCGCCGCCATCGAGGTCCGCAAGGGCGAGCACCGGACCGCCACCGCGGCGGTGCTGGCCTCCTAGCACCGGCCCGGGCCCCGACCTCGAACCTCGGTCGCCGGCGGCGAGGAGTTCGCGACCATTGACGTGGCCACTGGCGTGCGCCCATACTGCGCCGCACGCTGGGGGGGCGGGGGAACAAGCTGGGCGCTTGAGGCTGCGTCCGGGCGGTGTCCGCCCGGACGGGACCGCGACGTCCAGGTGCTTGCCCTCCTCGGGCGGACGGCGAGATGAACGAGGACCGCGGAGGTGTCATGCCGAGCGGGAACAACAGCCGGAACCAGGCTGTTCCCGTTGACTGCATGGGCCAGCGGCCACGTTCCGTGCGGTCAGGACGGCCAGGTCGTGATACACAGACCGGCGCGTCTCCGCAGTGAGCCGCCATCCAATCGAAAGGGACCGACGTGGCAGAGGAAGAAGAGGAAGAGACGCAGGTCGAAGCCTCACTCGAAGAATTGATCGCGAAGAAGACCGACCGTCCCACCGTCGTCGAGGAGGATGACGACGACGAGTCGATGCTCCCGCTCGGGCGTGACGAGGCGCGGGAGTCGCTGAACACCAAGGTGCTCCCGATCCAGCAGAACGAGTTCGTCTGCCGGAGCTGCTACCTGGTCAAGCACCGCAGCCAGCTGGCCGACCGCCGGCGTGAGCTGTGCCGCGACTGCGCGTGACCGTGCCCGCGCTCGCGGGGGGTGACACAGCACGGAGCCGGGCGGCCCGGCAGGGTCTGCGGCTGATCGCCGCGGTCTCGACCGGGCTGCTCCTGGTGCTCGCCTTTCCCGGCCCTGACCTCGGGCCGGTCGCGTTCGTCGCGCTGATCCCCCTGCTGCTGGCGGTCGAGACGGCACGGCCCCGCCAGGCCGCCGCCCTCGGCTTCGTCGCCGGCCTGGTCTTCTTCGTGCTGCACATCTGGTGGATCAACGTGTTCGGCTACCTGCCCCTGGCCGCGCTCAGCCTGGTCCAGGCCGTGGTGCTGGCCGGCTTCGCCGCCCTGGTCCCGGCGACCAGGCAGCTCGGCGCCTGGCGGCTGCTCGCCCTGCCCGCCTGCTGGGCCGCGCTCGAGCTGGCCCGCGCGCACGCCCCCCTCGGCGGCTTCCCCTGGGGCATCCTCGGCCTCACCCAGCACGGCGGCGGGCCGCTGCTGCCGCTGGCCCGCGTGGTCGGCGTCTACGGCATCTCCGCGGTGATCGTGGCGGTCAACCTGGCCGCCGCCATGGCGCTGCGGGGAGTGTTCGCCGCACGCGGTGGGGGCCGGTCGCTCCGGCCCGCCGTCGGCTGGGCCGTCCTGGCCGCCGCCCTGCCGTTCGCCGGGCTGGTCGCGCCGGGCGCGCCTCCGGCCGACACCGGCGCGGCAGCCCTCGACCTCGTCGCGGTGCAGGGCAACGTCCCCGGTATCGACCGCGCCGACCGCCCTGACCAGCGCCAGGCCGACGCCATGACCTTCGCCAACCACCTGCGCATGACCAGGGAGCTTGCCAAGCAGACCAGTCCCGACCTGGTCATCTGGGGTGAAGGCGCGGTCAACGACGACCCGCTGCGCAATCCCGACCTCGCCTTCGGGATCCGCCAGGCAGCCGAAGCGGCCGGCTCGCCGATGCTGGTCGGGGCCTCGACCGAGCCGAGCCCGGGCCACTTCGCCACCGAGGCGCTGCTCTACGACGCCCAGGGGGGACTGCTCGACCGCTACGCCAAGCGCCGCCTGGTCCCGTTCGGCGAGTACGTGCCCGGCGGCCGGCTGATGCGCGAGCTGGTGCCCGCCACCAACCAGGTCGGTCTGGACAAGCAGCCGGGCCGTCGGCTCGCCCCCATGACCGTCGACGGCGTCAGGTTCGGCGTGATCGCCTGCTGGGAGTCCGCCTACGCCGAGGACGCCCGCCAGCTCGCCAGGGACGGCGCCCGCTTCCTGGTGGTGATCACCAACAACTCCTCGTGGGGCGTGGTGCCTGGCTCGGCGCAGCACCTGGCCACGAGCCAGCTCCGCGCGGTCGAGGAGGGCCGGACCGTGGTCCACGTGGCCGTCTCCGGCATCAGCGCGGTGGTCGACCCCGACGGCGTCGCCCGCCAGGAGACCGGCCTGTACACCCAGGCCAGCCTGCGGGCGGCGGTGCCGCCACGCTCCGGCCTCACCCTCTACGCCCGCTTCGGCCGGCTGTTCGAGCTCGCCCTGGTCGGCGTGGCCCTGGCCGCGCTGGTCGCGGCCGCCCTGCTCCGGCGGCGCGCCGCGCCCCCAGCCGCCGAGCCGATCTCCCCCCGCCCGCAGCACGTCAGTACCCGAGGTGGTTCTTGAAGGCGCTGGTGATCATCCCGACCTACAACGAGGCCGAGTCGATCGAGGAGGTGGTGGAGCGGACCCTGGCCGTCGACCCGCGCGTCGACGTGCTGGTGGTCGACGACGGCAGCCCCGACGGCACCGCCAAGCTGGTCGCCACGCTGGCGTCGCAGGAACCGCGGCTGCACCTGATGGTCAGGGAGGGCAAGCAGGGCCTCGGCGCCGCCTACCGGGCCGGCTTCGCCTGGGGGCTGGAACGCGGCTACGACGCCATGGTGGAGATGGACGCCGACCTGTCCCACCCGCCCGACCGGCTGACCGCGCTGCTCGACGGGCTGGCAGCGGCGGACCTGGTGATCGGCTCCCGCTACGTGCCAGGCGGCCGCACGGTCAACTGGTCCAAGGGGCGTGAGGCCATCTCGCGCGGCGGCAACGCCTACGTCCGCCTCGCGCTCGGCGTGCCCGTCCACGACGTCACCGCCGGGTACCGCGCCTACCGCCGGGAGGTCCTGGAAGCGCTGCCGATGGGGGAGATCCGCTCCAACGGCTACTGCTTCCAGGTGGAGATGGCGCACCGCACCTGGCAGGAGGGCTTCCGGGTGGTGGAGGTCCCGATCACCTTCACCGAGCGGGCCAGCGGCGTCTCCAAGATGAGCAAGCAGATCGTGGCCGAGGCGCTGGGCCGGGTGGCCGTGTGGGCGCTCACCGGCGGCCGCCGCCGCCACCGTGACCACCACCCCGACAGCGTCGCTCCCGACGCCGGCGACCGATGACCAGGCGCGCCCCGTCGCCCGGCTGCTGAACATGCGCCTGCGCCGTGCCCCCGACCCGGCGGTGGAGGCCGCCTGGGAGCGCTTCTGCGCCTTCGCCCGGGTGCTCGACCAGGGCACCAGGGCGCTGGTCGCCACGGTGCCGTCCGCCCGCCGGCCCGGCGCGCCGGTCGAGGCCGGCGTCGCCGGGTTCCTGGCCGGCACCGGGGCCGCCAGGGCGGAGCTGCCCGCCTGGGCGCTGCCGGAGCTGGCCAAGGAGCAGGCCGCCGTCCTGGCGGCGCTGGACGCAGCCGACCGGCGCGCCCAGGAGCTGCCGGCCGCCACCGCTGGGATGGACTTCGAGCACCGCAACCAGGCCGTCGGCGAGGTCCTCGACGAGCTCGCTCCGATCCAGGACGCCGAGGCGGCCCTGCGCCGCCTGCGCCGCCGGCGACGACGAGAGGACGATCGTGCGTGAGATGAGCGACGCGGAGCGGCGCGAGTTCCTGACCACGGGGACCCGCACCGGCAAGCTCGCCACCGTCCGGGCGGACGGCAGCCCCCACGTGGTCCCGATCTGGTTCGTGCTCGACGGCGACTCGCTGGTGTTCACCGTCGACGCCGCTTCGGTCAAGGCCAAGGCGCTGCGGCGCGACCCACGGGTGTCGGTCTGCGTCGACGACGAGGTCCCGCCCTACGCCTTCGTGCTGGTCGAGGGGACCGCGGCCATCCTCGACGAGGATGCCGAGGAAAAGCTCCACTGGACGACCCGCATCGGCGGCCGCTACATGGGCGCCGACCGGGCCGAGGAGTTCGGCCGCCGCAACGCCGTCCCGAGCGAGCTGCTGGTCCGCCTCCCCCCGACCCGCCTGGTGGCCCGGGCCGCCATCGCCGACTGACCCCGGCCTGGTTCGCTCACCCCTCGCCGAGCACGCGGCGGGCGGCCCGGTCGGCGACCTTGGCGGGGAGGAGGTGGACGCCGGGCGGCCAGGCATGGCCCTCGGTGGCCAGGAAGGCGGTGGCCTCCAGCATCAGGGTGGTGACCAGGTCGAAGGTGTCGTAGGGGTCGCCGGGCCCGGCGGCCAGGTTGAGCATGGCGCCGCCGGCCAGCAGGTAGCGGGTGCGGCCGTCCAGCTCGCAGACCTCGACCCCTGGCCGCGGGGCGGCCAGGCGCCCGGCACGGAGCGCGGCCACCGGCAGCTCGGCGTTGGCGTGGCCCAGGTTGGCCAGGAACACGCCGTCCGGGCAGGCGGCCAGGTCGGCCCGGTCGATGACGCCGTCGCGGCCGGTGGCGGTGAACACCGCCTGGGCGGTGGCCAGCCCCTCGGCCAGCGTCACCGTCTGGTAGCCGAGGTGGGCGGCCGCCAGGCGGGCGGCCGGGTCGGGGTCGCAGACGCGCACCACCGCGCCGAACGCGCGGGCGGTGTCGGCCAGGCCGCGGCCGACCGGGCCGTAGCCGACCACCAGGACGCGCCGGCCGAACAGGGAGACCCCGGTGACGTTGAGGAAGGTGACCATCGCGGTCAGGCCGACCAGGTGGCGGTTGTGCAGGCCCTGCTTGACCGGGACCTCGTCCCAGTTGAAGACCGGGTAGGCGAGGTCGATCCCGGCCAGCCGGTGGATCCCGGTGCCGGTGGCTTCCAGGCCGCCACGGACCGACGGGGTGCGGCCGGCGCCGGCCACGGTGGCGTCGGCGCCCATCTCCGAGAGCAGGGTCGGCCCGGCGGCGAGCGCGGCGGCGAGGCGGGCGGCGTGCGGCTCGGCCTCCTCGCCGGCCTTGGCGCCAACCCGCACGCCCAGCCCGTCCAGGTGCGTGGCGACCGCGTCCCTGGTGGTGGCCGGGTTGGCCGCGCACGCCCACACCTCGGCACCCGCGTCGAGGAGGGCGGCGAAATAGGGGACCATCTTGGCGTCCAGGTGGCAGACGACCAGCACCCGCTCGCCGCCGAGCCTGGGCATGGCGGCCGCCGCCAGCGCCGTGGCCGGCGTGAACCGGCCCAGCCAGTCCAGCTCGCCGGCCAGCTCGCGCTCGGGATCCGGTGGGCGCATCGCCGCGGACGCTCAGGCCTCGCCGGTGGCCGCGCCGAGCGCCGCGGCGGCGCTGTCGGAGTCGAACGCGCCCCGGAAGCCGTTGGCGATCAGGGCGGCCAGGTCCTGGTCGCCGAGACCCTGGGCGGCGGCCACCTCGGCCAGCTCGGAGGAGAGGTCGTTGGCGAACAGGCTGCGGTCGTCGGTGTTCAGGCAGGCCCTGGCCCCGGCGGCCAGCAGCCGGCCCACCGGGTGGTCGGCCAGGCTCGGCATCTCCTCCGGCGTGCGGGTCCAGTAGTTCGACCGCGGGCAGACCTCGAGGGTGACGCCCCGCTCGACCACCTCGGCGAGCAGGTCGGGGTCGGCGACCAGGCTGGTCGCGTGGCCGATCCGGGTGGCGCCGTAGCGGTCGAGCGCGGTGCGGATGGCGGCCGGGGGCTCGGCCTCGCCGGCGTGGACGGTCACCGCCAGGCCGGCGTCGCGTGCCCGGTCGAACAGGCGGGCGTGCGCCTCCACCCAGTCCGGCGAGCGGCCCTCCACCGGCCCGGCCAGGTCGACCGCGACCACCCCGGCGCCGGCGGCCCGTACCGCCGCCTCCACGACCGGCCGGTTCCACTCGGGGTCGACCCCGCCCATCATGCAGGCGATCAGCCGGGCCCGCGTGCCGGTGGCCGCCTCCGCCTCGGCCGCCGCCGCGCCGGCGGCCGCCAGCACCTCCTCGACGCCGAAGCGGTCGCCGGCCAGCAGCCTGGGACAGAAGCGCAGCTCGGCGTAGACCACGCCGTCCGCGGCGAGGTCCTCGACCAGCTCGCGGGTGGCCCTGGCGAGCCGGTCCGGGTCGCGCAGCAGCGGCAGCAGCAGGTCGAACCCGGCCAGCGCCTCGGTCAGCCCGGCCCGGCGGGTGACCCTGACGCGCTCCATGGCGGCACCGTCTGGCGCGTCCGGGTCGACCAGGCCGAGCGTGCGGCTGAGCTCCTCCACGGTGGATGGCCGCACCGACCCGTCCAGGTGCAGGTGGAGCTCGGCCTTTGGCAGCCGGCGGAACGACTCGACGGTGGCGACGGCGGCAGTGCCCGGCACGGAGTCCTCCTGTCACGGGTGCGGCACCGCCGGCCGGCGGCACCGGGCGGCGGACGCGAGCGTTCCGGGCAGCCTACCGTCTCGCCGGTCGCGTGAGGACGCCCGATATGATCCACCCATGCCAGGGCCAACCGAGGAACGACCCCGCACGGCCGAGGAAGCGCTGCCGCCCGGTGCGCGGCAGTGCTTCGCCTGCGGCCTGGACAACCCGATCGGCTTCCGCCTCGACGACATCCGCCGCGAGGGCGACGAGGTCCACGCCACCCTGCACCCGCGCCCCGAGTACCAGAGCTACCCGGGCGTGCTGCACGGCGGCCTCTCCGCCACTGCCCTGGACGAAGTCCTGGGCTATTCCGCGATCCTGCTGGCCGGCATCTGGGCGGCCACCGCCACCATGGAGGTGCGCTTCCGCGCCCAGGTTCCCTACGACGCGCCCCTTCCGCTGGTTGCCGGCCTGATCGACACGCGCGGCCGGCGGGTGCGCGCCTGGGCACGGCTGCACCTGCCCGGCGGCGGCGTGGGGGTGGAGGCCAAGGGGCTGCTGGTCGCCCTGCCCGAGGAGGTCGCCGCCCGCGCGCGTGAGCTGTACGGCCCGATG
>DATLQA010000277.1:0-4289 GCA_035535495.1 Actinomycetota bacterium
CTGGGCCATGGACGGCGGCGGGGCGATCATGAACCAGACGATCCACACCATCGACCTGCTCGTCGCCATGCTGGGCGTTCCCACCGAGGTCTTCGCCTACGCCGCCCGCCTGGCGCATGAGCGGATCGAGGTCGAGGACACGGCGGTGGCCGTGGTGAGGTTCGGCAGCGGCGCCCTGGGGGTCATCCACGGCACCACGGCCGCCTATCCCGGGCTGGATGCCAGCGTCAGGGTGTACGGCACCAAGGGGTCGGCGGTCATCTCCGACGACGAGTTGATCTATCTCCACCGGAATGCAGGGCAGGCTCCGGAACTGCGCATGCCGGTACCCGCCGCCGACACCAACCAGGTCACAGACGCCGACGCGCTGACCGCCGAGCAGCGCCGCCTGGGTGAAGCCCATGTGGCCCAGTTCGCCGACTTCGTCGACGCGATCAGGTCGGATCGACCGGTCCGGGTCGGCACCCAGGAGGCCCGCGCCGTGCTCGCCGTGGTCCTCGGCCTCTACAGGTCAGCGGTGGCCGGCGAGCCAGTCCTGATCGAGAATTCCTGAGCGTCAACCCTGCCAACAGAAGATCCCTCAATCCGGCCAAGCAGTACCGGCACATCGCCAATCCGGTCGCGCTGCACCGCCATGCGCGGCTCCTCTGAAAGGATCGGCATGACCTCCGCCACCACCGCCGCGCCCGAGTCCAGGCGGGTCGGCCGGCTGAGCCTGTCGCGGTACCTGGGCTACGCCGGCGGGGACGTGGCCAACAACCTCACCTTCTCCCTGGCGTCGATGTTCCTGCTGCTCTACTACACCGACGTCGTCGGCATCGCCGCTGGGGCGGCCGGCACGGTGCTGCTGGTGGTCAGGGTGTGGCAGGCCGTCACCGACATCATCGCCGGCCGGGTGATCGACCGGACCACGACCCGGTGGGGTCGGTTCCGCCCCTACCTTCTGTTCGGCGGGCCGCCGCTGATGCTGTTGAGCGTGGCCCTGTTCTCGGTGCCGGGGGGGCTCTCCGGCGGCGCCGCGCTTGCCTACGCCTACCTCAGCTACGCCCTCTTCGGCCTGGTGTACAGCCTGGTCAACATCCCCTTCGGGTCGCTGGCGTCGGCGATGACCCAGCTGCCCCAGGAGCGGGCCAAGCTGGCCAGCGCCCGGACCCTCGGCGCCGCGGGCGCGATCATCGCGCTGTCGGTCGTGGTCTCCCCCCAGATCACCCGCTCGCAGAACCTGCAGCGCTCGCTGACCATCACCACCTTGATCCTGGCCGTCGTGGGGATCGCGCTCTACCTGTTCGCGTTCAGGACCTCCCGCGAGACCGTCGAACGCGACGCGGCCCCGGTGAGCCTGAAGCAGAGCATCGACGCGATCCGGCACAACCGGCCGCTTCTGCTGCTCTGCACCAGCGCCCTGTTCATGCTGACCGGCATGTTCACCCTGCAGACCCTCCAGGTCTACTACGCCCGCGACGTGCTCGGCAGCGCCGACTACCAGATCGTGCTCACGGTGGTCAGCACGGGCGCCATGTTCCTGGTATCCCCGGCGATCCCGAAGATCGTCGAGAGCTTCGGCAAGAAGCGCGCCTATGTGGCCGCCGGCGTGGTCACGGCGCTGGGCGGCGTCGGGATCGCGCTCACCCCGCCGTCGGTCCTGGCGCCGGCCCTGGTCTTTTTCGCCGTGTACGGCGCCGGCATCGCCGCGGTGCAGAACCTGATCTTCGCCCTCCAGGCCGACACCGTGGAGTACGGCGAGTGGGAGACCGGCGCCCGCACCGAGGGCAGCAACTACGCGATGCTGTCATTCAGCCGCAAGGTCGGCCAGGGCATCGGTGGCGGCATCGCCGCCTTCGGCATCGGGGTCGGCGGCTATGTCGCCGGGGCCGCGACCCAGTCCCCCGGAGCCCTGGACGCGATCCGGTACCTCACCGGCCTGGGGCCGGCGCTGTTAGTCGGGATCGGGGCCGCGATCATGCTGGCCTATCCCCTGACCGAGGAGCGCTTTCGCGAGGTGGTCCGCGAGATCGCCTTCCGGCGGGCCGAGCGCGAGCTCGGGGCGGGCGAGCCGCCGGCCTGACAAGGAGGTAGCTATGAGTGTGCCCGACCCCTCCCCCGGACCAGCGCGGCCGGTGGTGACGTTGGCCGCGTTCTACGGGGCCGGAGGAACCTTGGTTGGACCGCGGGTGGCCGAGCGTCTCAGGGTGGTGTTCCTCGATCGGGGCATCCTGACCGCCGTGGCCAAGCGGCTGCGGGTCCCGGAGGAGGCCGCCGCCGAGTACGAGGAGCCGCCCCATGGCGGCGTCGGCCGGTTCCTCGACAGCCTGGGCAAGGTCGGGATCTCCGACGGGACACCCATGGACAACTTGGCGCAGGAGGAGCACCGATACCGGGCCGAGACCGAGGAGTTCATCGCTGCCGCGGCCGAGTCCGGCGGTGTGATCCTCGGGCGCGGCGGCCAGGTGATCCTGCGCGGCCGGCCCGGAGTGCTACATGTGCTGCTCGGCGGCCCCCGGGAGGCTCGCATCCGGCAGGGCATGGAGATCGAGGGCATCGACCAGAAGACCGCCGGGCGGCGCCAGCAAGCCAACGACCGAGCGCGGATCGAGTACGTCCGTCGCTCCTATGGCGTGGACCCGCTGGATCCCGACCTGTACCACCTCGTGCTCGACAGCCCCGCGCTCGGCCTCGACACCTGCGTCGACCTCGTCGTGGCCGCCAGTGAGGCACGCATCCGCCAGGCGCGTCCAGCCGGGCACGACTGACCGGCCCCGCTCAGCCCGGCAGCCCCAGCGCGAGGCTCCACAGCGGGCCCTCGAGGACCTCGGCGTAGGTAGGGAAGGGGTGGACCACGTCGGCGTACGCGGTCACCGGCACCTGGGTCAGTCACTCCGAGGCGGGTGGCGGCTGCGACGTCGAGCCCGGCTGAGGAGCGGTTCCAGTGAAGGCGGCGAGGAGGCGCTGCTCGGCGGCGGGGTCCAGGTGGTGCGAAGCGCCCGGGGGGCGAGCGGCTGGAGCGCCTCGATCGCCCGCTCGGGGTCGGCGCCGCCGCTGACGAACAGGGCCGCACGGCCCGGCCCGAGCGTCTCACGGACCTGGTGGAGGAACAACTGGGTTGAGCCCGAGCGCGGACAGCCCCGCGCCCGCTGCCCCGGCGACAGCGCCGACGGCGGCGAACAGCACCGGCGCGAGCACCAGCATCCCCAACACAGCGCCGGACGCCGCGCTGGCGGCCGCCCCGGCGGGCGCCAGCCGCATGCGCTGCACGAGCTCGACGCGGCCGTCGTCGCGGCGGTAGGCCAGCGCGGCCCCCTCGAGCTGGAGCGCTCCTTCCCGGTCGAGCTCGGCGCTGCGAGCGCGCGCCTCCTCGGCCAGCTACGGCTGGCGAACCCCAGCACGATCAGCTCCTTCATGTCTCTCCCCTACCCCTCTCTGCCGGGTCCATCCCGGTCACCTTGCTGACCTGGGGCGATCAGCGGGTCAAGCCAGCGGCTGTCGGGGTCGGCGTCGACCAGGAGCGCCTTGGCGAACAGGCTGAGCGGGACCGCGAGCAGCGCTCCGAGCGGTCCGATGACGAAGGTCCAGAAGACCAGGGACAGGAACGTCAGCGTCACTGACAGTCCCACCGCGTCCCCGACGAACTTCGGCTGGATCAGCGACTGGATCACCAGGTTGATCACCGAGTAGGCAACGACCACGAGCACCGCCTGCCGTACCCCACCCTGCAGCAGCGCCAGCAGCGCCGGCGGGAGCAGGCCGAGCACGAACCCGATGTTGGGGACGTAGTTGGTGATAAACGACAGCAGCCCCCACAGCCACGGCAGCGGGACGTCCAGCCAGTAAAGCGCGGCGACGTCGACCAGCGCGACGATCAGCCCGAAGACGGTGGAGACGACCACGTACTGGCGGGTGGCGCCCGCGAAGCCGGTCAGCGCCTCGACCAGGTGCGGACGCTGCGCGGCGGCGGCGGCCAGCCGACGCGGGAACGAGCTGCTGTCCAGGATCAGGAAGAACAGCAACGCCAGGATGAACGCCAGGTCCGAGACCACGCTGGTGGCCCCGGTCACCAGCCGCTGGAGCACGCCGACCAGGCTGTTCAGGTCGAACTGGCTGACCGCGGCGTTGATCTGCTCCTGGGTGACCCCATGCTCGGCGAGCCACCCGGTGAACTGGTCGACGAGGCTGGTGAACTGCGGCTGGTAGCTGGGAAGCAGCGTCGCCAGCCGCGCCACCGAGAACACCAGGGCGGCGGCCAGCGCCACCAGGCTGGTGTACGCGACCAGCATCGTGAGGACGACGGCAAG
>DATLQA010000278.1:0-18639 GCA_035535495.1 Actinomycetota bacterium
GCTCGCCGCGCTGGCTTCGGCGCAGAGCCAGGTCCTGACCGGCCGTGAGGAGCTCGTCCGGCGGGTCGAGGAGCTCGCCGCCCGTCACGCCGACGGTGCCGTGCCGCTCCCCGGAGCCTGGGGCGGCTACCGCCTGGTCCCAAGTGCGTTCGAGTTCTGGCAGGGCCAGCCCAACCGGCTCCACGACCGTTTCCGCTACACCCGCCACCAGGACGGCTGGCGGATCGAGCGCCTGTCGCCCTAGCCCCCGAGGTGCCCGCCGGGGGCGAGGGAGACGTCCGTAACGCTGCCGAGACGGTCCTCGGCGAGGATGGGCCGAGGTCACCAGGCGAGGAGGGCGGCGGTGCCGGAGCAGCGCTTCGTGCGGCCAAGCCGATGGCGGCCACCCCGGTGAGCGCCAGGCCGCGGTCGACGCCGCCGGCGTGGGGGCTGTGGGCGCTGGCCATGGTCGGCGTGGCACTGATTCTCTGGCTGGACCAGCTGCTACGCCGGACCGGCAGGCCCGACCTGGTCCTGGTGACCCCTGACGCGGTTGGCTACGTGGTCGGGCTGGTGAGCGCGGCGACGGTGGGGGCGCTGCTGGCCAGCCGCCGGCCTCGCCATCCGGTGGGCTGGCTCCTGCTGACCCTCGGGCTGTCGGTGGCAGCGGCCGGCGTGGCCACCGGGTACGCCAACTACGGGCTGCTGGCCCGGCCAGGCGCCCTGCCCGCCGCCGGCTACGCCGCCCTGTACCACAGCATCGACGTCCCCATCTGGGCCGTGTGTCTCGGCTTCATCCTGCTGCTCACCCCGACCGGGTCGCTGCCCTCCCCCCGCTGGCGCCGGTGGGCCATTGGGACGGTGGCGGTGGCGCTGGTGGCGGTCTGCTCGACGGCACTGCTGCCGTTCAACCCGCCGTACCAGTCGGTCGCCAACCCGCTGGCCGTCCCGGCGCTGGCCGGGCCGCTCGGGCCGGTCGACGCGGTGAGCTGGCTTGCGATCAGCCTGGTGGTGCCGGTCGGCGCCTGGTCGCTGGTGCTGCGCTTCCGTCGCGCCCGCGGGACCGAGCGCCAGCAGCTGCGCTGGCTGGCGCTGGCGGCGGCGCTGGTGACCGTGGGCGTGCTGGTCGCGGTTGCCGCGGCGCCGACCGGCAACGAGGTCGTGCTCGGCTGGCTGACGGCGGCGTGCGTGGCGCTGCTGCCGCTGGCGACCGGCGCGGCGATCCTGCAATACCGGCTGTACGACATCGACCGGATCATCAGCCGCACGCTCGCCTACGGGCTGCTGACCGTGCTGCTCGGCCTCGCCTACGCCGTGGTGGTGCTGGGGCTGGGCCGGCTGCTTCCCAGGAGCTCCAGCCTGGTGGTGGCCGGCGCGACCCTGGCGGTGGCCGCGGCGTTCCAGCCGGCCCGCCGCCGCGTCCAGGCCGCGGTGGACCGGCGCTTCGACCGGCGCCGCTACGACGCCGCCCAGACGATCGCCGCGTTCAGCGCCCGGCTGCGCCAGCAGGTCGACCTGGACACCCTCACGGCCGAGCTGCTCAGCGTGGTCGACCAGACGATGCAGCCGACCAGGGTGTCGCTGTGGCTGCGCCGGTCTTAGCGAGGTGGCCGGAGCCGCGCGCTGGCTGGACTGAGGAGCGCTCACCGCGAGGCAGCCCGCCGAGGGTTCCTGTGTAGAGCGACGAGGGAAGCCAGCGCACCGGGCGGCGGAGGCCACCGAGCGTTTCGGTAAGCCGGCCGCAGCCCCCGCCGGGCGGGGGCTGCGGCGGTCGGCGACGGGTCAGCGGGCGATCACCACCGGGACCACCTTGTGGCCGGTGACGACCTGGGACAGGAAGCGGACCGCCTTGGTGCTCACGCCGCGGTTCGGCCGCCCGGGGGCCGGGTTGATCACCAGCGTGGCGCTGAGCTGGTCGTTGCGCGGCCTGGCCTTGAGCTTCTCCATCAGCGTGCCGAGGGTGGCGGCGCCGCCAGAGGTCGCGCACGCGGCCGGGTCGAACAGGCAGAAGAAGATGTCGTCGTTGAAGTCGGTCAGGCCGCCGGTGACGTCCAGGACGCCGCGGGCACCGCCCTTGTCACGCGGGATCTTGTAGGCGAGGTCGAGGTTGAGCACCGGCAGGCGGTCCCGGTAGGAGCCGATCACGATGCGGACCTGGAGCACGCCGTTGGCCCTGGTCCGGATCGGCCGTCCCGCGCCGACGTCGGCCCAGCGGTTGGGCCCCACCTTCTGCTGCACCTTCTTCAGGTCGTAGCGCTGGAAGGTCTCCCCGTCGGCCGAGGCGACCGCGCCGACGGTGCTGAAGCGGACGTCGGTGAACGGGTTCGCCTCGATGATCGCCAGGTAGTCGAGCAGCTCGAAGATCGCCTCGAAGCTGACGTCGAACTGCGAGGCGAACCGGTTGGTCCGGCGCAGGACGAACGGCGTGCCGCCGGCCGTGCGGCCGCTCGCCGTCCACGACACCAGGGCGGTCCCCTCGCCGATGCGCTGGGTCACCCGATCGAGGTTGGACAGGAGGTGGGAGGTTGCGATGCCGGGCACGAACTGGCTGCGGTTGACCAGGGTGGTGCCGTCGCGCGAATCGCCGATCGGCGTGGCGCTGACCCGCGAGGTGATCGGGATCGGCGTCGGCCCCGCTCCCAGCCCGGCGCGGATGCCGACCAGCCGGTCCTGGTCGAGCAGGCCGGCCACCCCGCCGAGGTTGGCCACCTTGAACGGCCCGAACAGCTGGTCGGGCTGGATCACCACCGCGTCGGCGGCGTGGGCGCTGAGGGTGGTGGTGCCGGCGAAGGTGAACGGGTGGCCGAAGGCGAGCGCCTGGCCGTCGCAGACGGCGGTGGTGGTCCCGACCCCGGCCGCGGTCACGTCACCGTAGGAGACGGCGGCGGCGAAGTTGCCGCCCGGCTGGATCTCGGCGGGGTCGGCGGGCGCGCCCGGCGCCAGGGCGGCCGCCTGGAACGGGATCACGGACAGCTTGGACTTCCCGACCGCCTCGGCGACCTTGTCGAAGTGGGCACCGGACAGGCCGGAGATGCCCAGTGGGAGCCGCAGCTGACGCATGCCGGCGGCGGCCTGGGGCGCCGAGGCGGCGCCGCGGCTGACGATGCGGCGCGCCAGCGCCCCTGGGAGCTTCACCGTGGCGGCCGGCTTGGTGGCCGCGCCGGCGGGGATGGTGAGCAGCTTCAGCATCTCCTCGGCCGGGGTGAGCCCGGCGATCGGGGAGGCGCCGGCCAGGCCGTAGGCGACCGCGCCGATGAGGCGGCCGTCGGCGGCGTACACCGGTGAGCCGGACATGCCCGCCCAGATGCCGCCGGCGGCCTGGATGGCGGGGGAGTCCGCCTCCACCAGGATCATGTCGATGCCGGGGGCGATGCCGCCGGCCAGCACGCCGAGGATCTCGACCGAGAAGCTCTCCGGCTGGGTGCCCCTGCTCACGGTCAGACCGGTGCCGAGCTGGCCGGCCCTGAGGTCGCGCACGGGAACCGGGGCCGGGCACGGGCTCGGTGCGGCCTGGGCGACCGCGACGCCGCCGGCCGCGGCCGGCCCGGCCAGCAAGCCGGCGACCAGCGCCACGGCGAGGGTCAGGGTAGGGGTGTGGCGGCGGCCGCGGAGCGCGGCACCGCGCATGGGCGTGGGCATGCGAACCTCCTTCGCATGACCGGTAGCTGCCTCGAAGGCAGCCCGGGATGAGCAGGAGACGCTGCGCTGTGCGTGCCTGGTAGAAGTCCGCCCGATCGACGCCACGGTGTGGACGTCGCCTCCGCTGAGGCCTTGGACCGGCGTCGATCGGCCGCGCTCGCTCGGCGGCGACACTACGCAGAGGTGGACAGATAGGCGCGGAGCACGGATGGCTCGGAAACGGCACCAGTAGGACAGACCTGCCTGAGCAACTCGTATAGGCCTCTTGGTGCAAGCTGTAAAGAGCCCCCGAGCGCCTGAGGCCAGACTGTTATGAGCGGCGTTCCGGCGGCGGCCGACCGGCGATGCCGTGGCGGTGTTGCCAGCAACGGGTTTGACCAGGCACCGTAAGGGGAGACGGTGCTGGACAGGGCGGAACGCGGCGACGGAGGGCGTCCATGGCGCAGAGCGAGGGCATCGAGGTCCACCAACCCTCCAAGGAGCGGTACGGCCACATCCTCACCCCGGAGGCACTCGACTTCGTCGCCACCCTGCAGCGCGAGTTCGACCCGACCAGGCAGGCCCTGCTGGCCCGCCGCGCCGAGCGCCAGGCCGAGTTCAGCGCTGGCGCCCTGCCCGACTTCCTGCCGGAGACCGCGGACGTGCGCGCGAGCGACTGGACGGTCGCGCCGATCCCGGCCGACCTGGCCGACCGGCGCGTCGAGATCACCGGCCCGACCGAGCGCAAGATGCTGATCAACGCGCTCAACTCGGGCGCCAAGATCTTCATGGCCGACTTCGAGGACGCCAACGCCCCGACCTGGGACAACCTGTTCGGCGGCCAAGCCAACCTGAGCGAGGCGATCGACCGCACCATCAGCTTCGAGAGCCCCGAGGGCCGCAGCTACCGCCTGAACGACGAGGTGGCGGTGCTGATGCCGCGGCCGAGGGGCTGGCACCTGCCCGAGAAGCACCTGCTGGTCGACGGGCAGCCGGCCTCGGCCAGCCTGGTCGACTTCGGCCTGTGCTTCTTCCACAACGCGCGCCGGCTGCTCGAACGGGGCAGCGGCCCCTACTTCTACCTGCCCAAGCTGGAGAGCCATCTCGAGGCGCGGCTGTGGAACGACGTCTTCGGGTTCGCCCAGGACCGGCTCGGCATCCCCCGGGGCACCATCAGGGCCACCGTGTTGATCGAGACGATCACCGCCGCCTTCGAGATGGACGAGATCCTCTACGAGCTGCGCGACCACTCGGCCGGGCTCAACGCCGGGCGCTGGGACTACATGTTCAGCATCATCAAGCGCTTCCGCGACCGGCCCGACTTCGTGCTGCCGGACCGCAACAAGGTCACCATGACGGTACCGTTCATGCGTGCCTACACCGAACTGCTGGTCAAGACCTGCCACCGGCGGGGTGCCTTCGCCATGGGCGGCATGTCGGCGTTCATTCCCAGCCGCAAGCGGCCGGAGATCAACGAGCAGGCGATCGCGAAGGTCCGTGAGGACAAGCAGCGCGAGTCCCGCGACGGCTTCGACGGCACCTGGGTCGCCCACCCGGACCTGGTGCCGGTCGCCAACGAGGTGTTCGACGCGGTCCTTGGGGAGCGGCCCAACCAGATCGACCGGCGGCGCGACGACGTCCACGTCACCGCCGCCGACCTCCTCAACGTCGAGGCCACGCCCGGCGAGGCGACCGAGGAGGGGCTCCGCAACGACGTCAACGTCGGCATCCAGTACATCTCCTCGTGGCTGCGCGGCCAGGGCGCCGCGCCGATCTTCAACCTGATGGAGGACGCCGCCACCGCTGAGATCGCCCGCTCGCAGGTCTGGCAGTGGGTGCACAACGGCGTCAAGCTGGCGGAGGGCCAGACCGTGACCGCCGAGCTGGTCCGCCAGACCGCCACCGAGGAACTGGACAAGATCCGCCGGCAGGTCGGCGACGAGTTCTTCTACGGCAAAGGCCAGCCGCAGCTCTCCCGCGAGCTGTTCGAGCAGGTGGCCCTGGCCGACGACTTCGTCGACTTCCTCACCCTCCCTGCCTACGACTATCTGGACTGACCGGCGAGGAGGGGCATGGTGGACCGGGACCGACTGATCCGGCGGATGCGGCAGATTGTCGGCGACGCCGGGGTCATCCACGAGCGCAACCAGCTCCGCACCTACGAGACCGACGGGCTGGCGGCCTTCCGGGTGATCCCGGCGCTGGTGGTCCTGCCGGAGACCGCCGAGCAGGTGCAGGCGGTGGTGCGCGCCTGCCACCAGGCGAAGGTCCCGTTCGTCGCCCGCGGCTCGGGCACCGGCCTGTCCGGCGGCGCCCTCCCGGCGGCCGACGGCGTCCTGGTGGTGCTCTCCCGCATGCGCGCGATCGTCGAGGTCGACTACGACAACCAGCGGGCCGTGGTCGAGCCGGGCGTGATCAACCTCCACGTCACCGAGGAGGTCGCCCCGCACGGCTACTACTACGCGCCCGACCCGTCCAGCCAGCTGGTCTGCTCGATCGGCGGCAACGTGGCCGAGAACTCCGGCGGCGCGCACTGCCTCAAGTACGGCTTCACCACCAACCACGTCACCGGCCTGGAGGTGGTGCTGCCCGACGGCGAGCTGGTCCACCTCGGCGGCAAGGGGCCCGACCCGGTCGGCTACGACCTGGCCGGCGCGTTCGTCGGCTCCGAGGGGACGCTCGGCATCGCCACCAAGGTCACCCTCCGCCTGCTGCGCAAGCCCGAGGCGGTCCGCACCCTGCTGGCCGCCTACGACTCGACCGACGCCGCCGGCGAGGCGGTCTCCAAGATCATCGCGGCCGGCATCGTCCCCGCCGCGGTCGAGATGATGGACGCCCTGGCGATCGAGGCGGCCGAGGCGGCGGTGCACCCCAACTACCCGGACGCGGACGCGGTGCTGATCGTCGAGCTGGACGGGCCGGAGGCCGAGGTCTCCCACCAGTTCGCCGAGGTCGAGCGGCTCTGCCAGGAGGCAGGGTCGAGCACCATCCAGATCGCCCAGAGCGAGGCGGAGCGGGCCCTGTTCTGGAAGGGCCGCAAGTCGGCCTTTGCCGCGGTCGGGCGGATCAGCCCCGACTACTACGTGCAGGACGGCGTCATCCCCCGGACCGCCCTCAGCGCCGTGCTGCGCCGCATCAGCGAGATGGCCGCCGAGCGCGGGCTGCGGGTCGCCAACGTGTTCCACGCCGGCGACGGCAACCTCCACCCGCTGGTCCTCTACGACGCCGACGTGGAGGGCGAGGAGGAGCGCGCCGAGGAGCTGTCGGCCGAGATCCTGTTCGCCTGCCTCGACCACGGCGGCTCGATCACCGGCGAGCACGGCGTCGGCGCGGACAAGAAGCAGTACCTGCCGAGGCAGTTCAGCGCCGACGACCTCGACGTGATGCAACTCCTGCGCTGCGCCTTCGACCCCGACGGGCGCTGCAACCCCGGCAAGGTGTTCCCCACCCCGCGGCTCTGCGGCGAGGTACCTGGCAAGCGCCGCGTCCACCCGGTCGAGGCCGCCGGCCTGGCGGAGGTGTTCTGATGGCCGGCGCGGCCTCGCAAGGGCCGGCGTCGGAGGGGAGCGGGTCGGCCGTTGCCACCGAGCCGCTCGACGCGGTGCGGCGTGCCGCCGGCGCCGAGCACACCCGCCCTGGCGGACCGGCGGACGAGGTCGACGGGGTGCGTCCCGCCCTGGTCCCCGAGCCGGACACGGTCGACCGGGTCCGCGAGGTCATGCGAGCCGCCCACCAGGCCGGGCTGCACGTGGTGGTGCGCGGCGGTGGCACCAAGCTCGGCTGGGGCGCGCCGCCGGCAGGGCTCGACCTGGTGCTGTCAACCGCCCGGCTCGACCAGGTCCTCGAGCACGCCGCCGGGGACCTGGTGGTCCGCGCCCAGGCCGGCGTCCGCCTCGCCGACCTGCAGCGCGAGCTCGCCCCCGCCAGCCAGATGCTGGCGCTCGACCCGCCGGAGCCGGACGCCACCCTCGGCGGCATCGTGGCGGCCGGCGCGTCCGGGCCGAGGCGGCTCCGCTACGGCACCGCCCGCGACCTGCTCATCGGCGTGACCGTGGTGCTCGCCGACGGCACCCTGGCCCACTCGGGCGGCAAGGTGGTCAAGAACGTCGCCGGCTACGACCTGGGCAAGCTGTTCACCGGCTCCTTCGGGACCCTGGGGGTGCTGGTCGAGGTCATCTTCCGGCTGCACCCGCTGCCGGCCGCCGCCGGCCTGGCAGTGGTCGAGGTGGCCACCCCGGACCAGGCGGGCGCGGCCGTCCGGGCGCTGTCAGCCTCCAGCCTGGTCCCGAGCGCGGTCGAGCTGGACTGGCCCGACCCGGCCGTTCCGGGCACGCTCAGCGTCCTGGTCGAGGGCGTCGCCCCAGGGGTCGAGGCCCAGACCGGCACCGCCGCCCGGCTGCTGGCCGAGCACGGCCAGGCCCGAGTCCTCGACCCGGGCGAGCTGGACGCGGCGGTGGCCGCACTCGGCGCCCTCCCGTGGACGCCAGACCCCGATGTGCTCGGCGTCAAGCTGGCCAGCGTCCCGGCTGACCTGCCGGCGGCGCTCACCGCCCTCTGGGAGGCGGCCGGCGCGCACGACCTCGACGCCCGCGTGCGTGGCCACGCCGCCACCGGCGTGCTCTGGGCGGCGCTGCGCGGCGGGGACGCCGCCAGGAAGGCGGCGTTCGTGACCGACGCCCGCGACCGCCTCGCCCTCGGCGGGGCCAGCCTGGTGGTCCACCAGGCCGCGCCGGAGGTGAAGGAGGCCGTGGAGGTGTGGGGCCCGGCCGGTGACGCCGCCGGCCTGATGCGCAGGGTCAAGCGGCAGTTCGACCCGGAGGGCGTGCTCAGCCCGGGTCGCTTCGTGGGAGGGATCTGATGGCCGTAACGGACGGGCCCGAGCTCGGGACGCAGGTCCCGCCCGCCTTCGACCGCCACCACCCGCCCGACAAGGCGCTGATCGACGACTGCGTGCACTGCGGCTTCTGCCTGCCGACCTGCCCCACCTACGTGCTCTGGGGCGAGGAGATGGACTCCCCGCGGGGGCGCATCTACCTGATGGACATCGGTCTGGCCGGCGAGCCCATGAACGACGAGATGGTCCGCCACTTCGACCAGTGCCTCGGCTGCATGGCCTGCGTCACCGCCTGCCCATCAGGGGTGCAGTACGACAAGCTGATCGAGGCCACCAGGCAGCAGGTCGAACGCCGCCACCCGCGCACCCGGCGGGAACGTGCCTTCCGGGCGCTGGTGTTCAGCCTCTTCCCCAAGCCACGCCGCCTCCGCCTGGCACGCGCGCCGCTCCGCGCCTACCAGCGCGCCCGCGTCAGCGCCCTGCTGCGGCGGACCGGCCTGGACCGCCGCCTGCCAGCCCAGCTGGGCGCGCTGGAAGCGCTCCTCCCCGACCTCGGCCCGATGGAGAAGGTGCCGGAGCTGACCCCGGCAAGCGGCCAGCGCCGGGCGCGCGTCGGCCTGCTGGTCGGCTGCGTCCAGGCGGTGTTCTTCCCCCAGGTGAACGCGGCCACGGCCCGGGTCCTGGCCGCCGAGGGCTGCGAGGTCGCCGCCCCGCCCGAGCAGGGCTGCTGCGGCGCGCTCAGCCTCCACAGCGGCAGGGAGAAGGAGGCCAGCCGGTACGCGCGCCGCACCATCGCCGTGTTCGAGGCCGCCGGGGTCGACACCGTGGTGGTCAACGCGGCCGGCTGCGGCTCGTCCATGAAGGAGTACGGCCACCTGCTCCGCGACGACCCGAAGTGGGCGGAGCGGGCCGCGCGCTTCTCCGCCAAGGTCCGCGACGCCACCGAGTTCCTGGCCGAGCTCGGACCGGCGGCCGAGCGCCAGCCGCTGCCGCTCACGGTCGCCTACCACGACGCCTGCCACCTGGCCCACGCCCAGGGCATCCGCCAGCCGCCCCGCCAACTGCTCGGCGCCGTCCCCGGCCTGGAGCTGCGCGAGATCGAGGAAGCCGAGATCTGCTGCGGCTCAGCCGGCGTCTACAACCTGTTCGAGCCGGAGCCGGCCGCCGAGCTCGGCGAGCGCAAGGCCCGCAACCTGCTCGCCACCGGCGCCGACCTGCTCGCCACCGCCAACCCCGGCTGCCTGCTCCAGCTCCGGGCCAGCCTGGCCCGCCTCGGCGAGCGCCTGCCGATGGCCCACGTCATGGAGGTCATCGACGCGGCCATCCGCGGCGCTCCCGCCGGCGAGCTGCTCGACGGGCGGCCCGCCGGAAAGACCCGGGCCTGACGGGGACGGGGATCAGCCGGGTTCCGGCGGGGAGGCCCACAGGCCGAGGGCCTCCTCGATCGAGGCCGGCTCCTGGATCAGCCGGCGCTTGAGCAGCACCACGAAGCTGTAGGTGTCCGGGCCGGGCGGCCCGCCGCCACGGTCGTAGTGCGTCCGGGGGGTCAACCCGACCGCCTCCCAGCCGTTGCGGCCCAGCTCGTTCAGCTCCTCGAGGAACGCGGTGGCCGACTGGGCCTCGTCGACCCCCCATTGCCGGGCGTACTCCCTGATCGCGTACTCCCACATGGTGCTCGCCTCCGCGCGTCGTCCCCGCTCCCCGAAGGGGAGTCTAAGACCGCGGAGGCCACCAACCGGGGACGAGCCGGTCAGGCCTGCCGGTCACCCGCCGTGGGCGAGTCGGGCGCGACCTTCTCGCGCGCCTGCCCGACCTTGTCGGCCGCCTTCTCGGCGACCTGGCCGACCTTGGTCTCGATCGCGCCAGGAGCCTGCTCCACGATCCGCTTGACCTCTGGCCGCTCCCCGAGCTGCTTGGCGGCGCCGACGATCTGGTCGTAGCGCTCCCGCCCGGCCTTGGTGCCGAGCACGTAACCGATCGCGGCCCCGATCGCGAGCCCCAACCTGCTCCTCGTCTTGCGCATCCTCTTCGACCTCCGTTGCCGACGGGGGATGGACTCACGCACCCGGTCGCGCGCTGCCGACGCCGTCGCCGCCGGGAGCCCGGCCAGCGTCCCGGCCGCGTCACCGGCCGTCCTGGCCGCCGCGCTGGCGCCCCCCGCCGCCGCCTTGGCGGCGCGCCGGCCACGCTCCTCGGCGCCGCGCGTGGCGGCCCGTGCGGCCCTGGTACCCGCATCGGCGAGCTGGCCGGTGGCGCGCTCCATGCGGCGCTGCGCCTTGGTCACCTTCCGCTTGGTCTTCCGCATCTGCCGGGTCACCTCCTTGCCCACGCCAGACCTCGACCTCCCTGGCAGGCGGCCGAAGGCGGCGGCGACCGCCGCCATGCCCCGCCCGGACCAGCTTGTCCGGCGGCCGCCGAGCCGCCGCCTCGCCGCGGCCGCGCCCCTGCTCGCCTGGCGGGCCGCATCGCCGGCGCCCTCGCCGAGCACCTGACCGGCGGCGGCGAGCCGCTCACCGAAACCTGGCCGCCGGGCAGGGCCGAACAGCCCGCGCCGGCGCGGCTGGGAGAGACCGAGCCGCTCGGTCAGCCCTGGTGGCTGCCGGCGCCGCCTGGCGGCGGCCAGGCCGGCCGCGGCGGCGGCCAGGCCGGCCGCGGTGAGCGCGCCGCCGACCAGACGACCGCGCCCACGGGCCGCCGGCACCTCGACCGCCCTGGTGTGCTCCGCCGCGACCAATGGCTCGGTGGCGAAGGCGCCCTGCACCCTCTCCGAGGCGGCGGTGGCCTCCGGCCCGGACGCCGCCGGCACCGATCCGATCGCTGCCGCCGCACGGGGGTCCTTCGGGCGGACCCCGCCACCAGGCGACGTGTCCACGGCCGATCCGACGTCGTCCATCTCGTCGTCGGCCATGGGGTGGTCGAGGTCGGAGGGGTCGGCCTCGGCGGCAGGCAGGACGCTCGGTGACGCGGCGGTCGAGTAGGCGATGCCGTAGTGGTCGTAGAGCCGGGTCTCCTCCGAGCGCGACAGCTGCGTCTGCGCGGGCAGTAGCGGCGCGCCCGTGATCTGCGCGCGCTCGCACGGGACGCTCACCCGGTCGACCTGCTCGTTGGCGCCGACCAGTGGGACGAACGCCTTGCGGGCGCCGTTGCCGCCGCCCTCGATGCCGACCAGGGCCCACTCGGGCAGTCCGGTGGCGTGGTCAACGTAGATGCTCTCGATCCGGCCGACCGGCGACCCGTCGCTCGCGACCAGGGTCAGGTTCGGCCAGCGGCGGGCGGTTTCGAGGTTCGGCAGCGTTGTCATATCGGCCTCCGACGACGGCCCCGCCGGGTAACGCGACCGGCAGGGCTTGGCGGGCGGTACGGCTCCTTGGGCGGTGGCTGCTGGGCTCCGGCCGCCGGACGGGCGGTTACGCGTTCATGTCGGCATGCTGGCACGCTGCCTTGCATACCCCCAGCGGCGCCAGTCAAGCGCGCCGTGACGGTCACGGCGCCCCCATCCCGCCACCACCGGGCGTGACCACCGTGACCACCGCGCCGGCCGGCAGCTCCCGGCTGGTCTTGGATGGTAGCTCTTCGCCGTCGAGCAGATTGCGACCTGGGCTGCCGGACCCGCCGCCGCGCGAGCCGGCCGGTGGGTGGCGGCGACGGTCGGTCAGCAGCGACAGGCTGGCCGGCTCGAGCACGCGCACGCTGCGCACCAGGCCGTCGCCGCCACGATGGCGGCCGTCGCCGCCTGAGCCGTACTCCAGCTCGTAGCGCTCCACCCGCAGCGGGTACTCGAGCTCGAGGGCCTCGACCGGGGTGTTCAGCGTGTTGGTCATGCCGACGTGCACGCCCGACGGCCCGGGACCGGTCGCCGAGGCGCCCTGACCGCCGCCGAGGGTCTCGTAGTAGGTCCAGCCGCGGCCGCCGATCACCAGGTTGTTCATGGTGCCCTGGCCCTGCGCGGGCAGGTCGGCGCAGCCGCTGAGCGCGGCCAGCACGGTGTCGGCCACCCGCTGGCTGGTCTCCACGTTGCCGGCGACCACCGCGGCCGGCGGGGTGGCGTGGACCAGGCTCCCCGCCGGCGCCTCGATGGTCAGCGGCGCGTACGTGCCGGCGTTGGCCGGCACATCGTCGGGGAGTACCACCCGCAGGGCGAAGTAGCAGGCCGAGCGGGTCACGGCCAGCGGGCAGTTGACGTTGCCGGCGACCGCGCCGGCGGTGCCGCCGAGGTCGATGGTCATCTGGTCGCCGGCGACGGTCACCTTGACCTTGATGGGGATGTCGTCATCGCTGACCCCGTCGCCCTCGAGCTCGCTCTCGGCGCGGTAGGAGCCGTCGGGCAGCGCCCGGATCGCCTCGCGCGTGCGCCGCTCCGCATAGGCCAGCACCTCGTCGAAGGCTTCCAGCACGGTGTCGCGGCCGCGGCGCCGGCAGAGCTCGGCGAGGCGCTCCTGGGCGAGCCGGTTGGCCGCGATCTGGGCGCGGAAGTCGCCACGGCGCAGGCGCGGGGTGCGGGAGTTCGCCAGGATCAGGTCGAACACGTCCGCGACGTACTCGCCGTCGGCGACCAGCCGGACCGGCGGGATCACCAGCCCTTCCTGCCAGATCTCGCGGGAGTCGCTCGGCATCGAGCCGGGCCGCATGCCGCCGATGTCGGAGTGGTGGGCGCGGGTCACCGCGTAGCCGAGGACCAGATCCCCGTCGACCAGCTGGGACACCAGGGTCACGTCCGGCAGGTGGGTGCCGCCCGAGTAGGGGTCGTTGACCGCGAACACGTCGCCCGGCCGGGGGTCGCGGGCGATCACCGCCGCCACCGCCTCCGGCATGGCGCCGAGGTGGACCGGGATGTGCTCGGCCTGGGCGACCATGCGGCCGCGCGCGTCGAACAGGGCGGTGGAGCAGTCCCGCCGCTCCTTGATGTTGGAGGAGTAGGCGCTCCGCACCAGCACGGAGCCCATCTCCTCCGCGATGCCGGTGAGCGCGCTCACCAGCACCGACAGCGTGATCCCGTCCATCAGCGGTGGTCTCGGTCGCGTTCCAGCACCAGCGTGCCCACCTCGTCCACGGCCGCGCGCCAGCCCGGCCGCAGCAGCAGGGTGGCCTCGGCGAACTCGACCACGGCGGGCCCGTCCAGCCGGTCGCCGCCGCCCAGTTCCTCGCGGGCCAGCACCGCCACCTCTTGCCAGGTCCCGTCCAGGTTGACCCGGCGGCGCGCGGCGCGGCGCCCGCCGCGGGCCGGCTCGGCGCTGAGCCGCGGCTTGCCGGCCGCCACCGCCGCGACCAGCCGCAGGTTGACCACCTCGACGGGCTCGTCGTCGATGCGGTAGCCGTAGCGCCGCAGGTGCGCCTGGTGGAAGCGCTCGCCCAGGTCCTCGACCTCCTCCACGTCGACGGTGAGCTCGAAGGACTGCCCCCGGTAGCGCAGGTCGGCGCGGCGGGTCAGGACCGGCTGCTCGCCGCCTCCGCCCAGCTCCCGCGTTGCCAGGTCCTCCAGGTCCCCCCAGGCGTCACCCAGCCCGGCCGGGTCGAGCTGGTCGAGCCGGCCGAGCAGGGGGCGGACGTAGTCGCGGCGGAGGTCGGAGATGGCCAGGCCGAGCGCGCTGAGCACGCCGCTCGCCCTGGGCACGAGCACGCGGCCGATGCCCATCTCCTCGGCCAGCGCGCAGGCGTGCAGCGGGCCGGCTCCGCCGAAGGCGACCAGGGTGAACTCGCGCGGGTCCAGGCCGCGCTCCACGCTGATGACCCGCAGGGCGCGGACCATCTCGGCGTTGGCGACCCGCACCACGCCGAGGGCGACCTCGCCGACGGCCTTGCCGAGCCGCTCGCCGACGCGGGCCAGGGCCTGCTCGGCCAGCTCGCGGCGGAGCACCACCTCGCCGCCGAGCTCGGCGCCGTCGGGCAGGTAGCCCAGCCAGAGGTTGGCGTCGGTCACGGTCGCGTCCTCGCCGCCCTGGCCGTAGGCGGCCGGCCCCGGGTCCGCGCCGGCCGAGGCGGGCCCGACCCGCAGCGCCCCGCCCTCGTCCACCCAGGCCACCGAACCGCCGCCGGCGCTTACCGAGTGGACGTCGACCATGGGCAGCTTGATCGGCACCCCGGCGACCACCGCCTCGGTGGTCGTCTGCACCTGGCCGCCGACCACCGGGGCGACGTCGGTCGAGGTGCCGCCCATGTCGAAGGTGAGCAGGTCCTCCTCGCCGGAGAGGCCAGCCACCCAGGCCGCCCCGACCACCCCGCCGGCCGGCCCGGAGAGCACGCAACTGGCGGCGTGGCCGGCTGCCCGCCCCGCCTCGATCACCCCGCCGGAGGACTGCATCAGCAGCGGCGCCGGCAGCCCGCCGGCTTCGGCCTCACGGGCGAGGCGGGCGAGGTAGGCGGCCAGCCGCGGGGTGAGGTAGGCGTCGGCGACGGTGGTGGAGAAGCGCTCGTATTCGCGGAACTCGGGCAGCACCTCGCTGGAGAGCGAGACCGCCACCGACTCGCCGAGGGCGTCGCGGAGCGCCTCGCCGACGCGACGCTCGTGCTCCGGGTGGAGGAAGGAGAAGAGCAGGCAGACCGCGACCGACTCGACGCCCGCGTCGCGAACCGCGGCGACGGTGGCGGCCAGGCTGTCGCCGTCGAGCGGGTGGAGCACCCCGTGAGGGCCGGCGCGCTCGGTCACGGTGAAGCGCAGCTCACGCGGGACCAGCGGCGGCGGCCGGTCGGCGGCGAGATCGTAGAGGGCCGGCCGCTGCTGCCGCCCGATCTCCAGGACGTCGCGGAAACCGGCCGTGGTGACCAGCGCGGTGCGGGCCCCGCGCCGTTCCAGCAGCGCGTTGGTGGCCACCGTGGTGCCGTGCGCGAACGCCCCCACCCGCGCCGCGTCGACCGCACCGGCCGCCAGCACGCGCAGCACCCCCTCGGCCTGGTCTCTCGGGGTCGACGGCACCTTGGCGGTCACCACCTGCCCGTCGACCACCGCGACCAGGTCGGTGAAGGTCCCCCCGACGTCGATCCCCAGCCGGACGTCCCGCACGTACCCTCCCGCCGCCGGGTCGTCGCGTTACACCGAAGCTGCCTGGATGGCCCTGCGGTAGAGCTCCTCCTCGGCCTCGACGATCTGCCGGTCGAGCTCCCTGGCCATGTGCGAGAGGAGATCCCAGCCTTCGCTGGCCGCCTTGCGGACCCGGCGCCGCAGCCATCCCATGGCCGAGTCCTCCAGGGCGGCGAGCTCCCGCTCGATCTCGGCCAGCCGCTCCGAGGCCTGGGCGATGCGGCGGACCACCCGTTCCAGCTCGGCCCTGGTGCCGTGGCCGACCACGCTGTCGGGGCTGCGCTCCCAGGTCTCGAGCAGCCGCCGCAGGCCCTGCATGTCGCCCAGCTCATAGGCGTGGTTGGCCTGGACCATCAGGTTGGTGCGCCGCTCCCGCTCCTCGGGGTCGCTGGCGAGATCCGGGTGGATCCGCCGGGCGATCAGCCGGAACAGGCGCTTGGCGGCCTCTGAGACGGTGGCGCGGTGCCCGGTCGGCGCCGCCTGCCCGTCGTCGTCCTCGCGCACCCAGTCCCAGTTCTGGCCGCCATGGAAGGGATCGTCGGCGCCCTGCAGCTCCTCAGGCTGCGGTCCCGTGCCGGCGACGTGCTGGCCGTTGCGGCGGCCACCGCCGGTCTCCAGCCGCTCGGTGAGCTTGTCCAGGCGCGCGTAGCGCGTGCCGAGGGCGCGCCGGTACTGGGTCTCGAACGCGTCCAGCTCGGCCTTGGACGCCGCCAAGGCCAGCTCGCACTCGGCGAGCTGGCCTTGCACGATCGTCAACTCGGCACGCTTGCGGTTGAGCTCCGCCGCCTCGGGACCAGGGCGGAGCTCGAGCGACCGGGTCCGGCTCCGCGACCCGGCGCGGTCCTGCATCCGCTCGGCGATGCCGTCCGCATTGGCTGTCATGGATGGCACATCTTAAAGGGTCTGGAAGTGGAACGAATGCGGGGCGTAACTCGGTGGCGAGCTGTCGGTGGAGGCTGTGACACTGGGGGCATGAGCGATGTGTTGGTGGCCAGGGGACTGGTCAAGGACTACCGGCGTGGCCGTGCCGTCGACCAGGTCGATCTCACCCTGCGCGAGGGCGAGCGCCTCGCCCTGCTCGGCCCGAACGGCGCCGGCAAGACCACCACCCTGCTGATGTGCCTCGGCGTGGTCCGGCCCGACGCCGGCACGGTCGAGGTCGTCGGTCACCGCCTGCCGAAGGGCCGCAGCGCGGCCATGGCCCAGGTCGGCTTCACCGCCGGCTACCTGCCCCTGCCCGACCGCATCCGGGTCAGCGAGTACCTCCGCATGTACGGCCAGCTCTACGGCGTCGCCGACCCCGTTGAGCAAGCCGTCCGTGGGCTGGAGCGCTTCGGCATCCCGCAGCTCGCCCCGGCCATGGGCACCGAGCTCTCGGCCGGGCAGAAGACCCTGATCGGCATCGTCAAGGCCACCATGCACACGCCGCGGCTGCTGGTGCTCGACGAGCCCACCGCCTCGCTCGACCCCGACGTGGCCTTCCGCGTCCGTACCGGCCTGGCGGTGCTCTGCGAGGAGGAGGGCACCGCCCTGCTGGTCACCAGCCACAACATGCTCGAGGTCGAGCGCATCTCGGAGCGGGTGGTGTTCCTGGCGCGCGGCCGGGTGGTGGCCGACGGCCCGCCCGCCGAGGTGGCCGCCAGCTTCGGCCAGGACGACCTCGAGGAGCTCTTCCTCCACCTGGCCCAGGACCCCGAGGTGCAGGGCGTCGACGGCCGCGGCGGGCACAGCACGGAGACCTCGAAGGGAGCGCGGCCGTGACCACCGCCACCTTGCGGGCGAGCCGGTCGCGGATCGGGGCGATCGCCAAGCGCCACGCCTACGTGCTGTGGCGCAGCCCGCACCGCCTCTTCGACGTGACCATCTGGCCGCTGGTCGACGCGGTGCTGTTCGGCTCCATCGCGGTGTTCTTCGCCAGACAGGGCGGTCAGGGCGGCAGCCGGACGGTCGGCTACCTGCTCGCCGGCATCGTGCTGTGGCACGTCGTCTACCAGGCGCAGATCGCCGTGGCCACCGGCTTCCTGGAGGAGACCTGGTCGCGCCAGGTCCTGACCATGCTGGTGACGCCGATGCGGGAGTGGGAGTTCGTCGCGGGCGTGGCCGCCTTCGGCCTGATCAAGCTGGTCCTCGGCGTCGGCATGGTGACCGTCGCGGCGGTCGGCTTCTACGCCTTCGACCCGGGCACGCTCGGCATCTGGGTGATCCCGGTGATGCTGATGCTGCTCATGGCCGGCTGGTCGGTGGCGCTGTTCGTGATCGGGCTGGTGCTGCGCTTCGGCAACGGCGCGGAGGCGTTCGCCTGGGGGATCCTGTTCGTGGTGATGCCGCTGTCCGGCGTCTTCTACCCGGTGGAGGCGCTGCCGGCGGTGCTGCGTCCGGTGAGCCTGCTGCTGCCGACCACGCACCTGTTCGCGGCCGGCCGCGCCCTGGTGGACGGGCGCGGCCCGTCCTGGCACGACCTCGGCCTGGCGGCGCTCACCACGCTGCTGGTCTCGGCCGCGGCCTTCGCCTTCCTCGTCCGCATGCTGCGCGTCTTCCGCGAGCGGGGGTACATCACCCGCTACACGTAGTCGGCGAGTTATCGAGGCGCTCGCTGGGGGAAGGTCGCGGTTGCACGGTGACCACCAGGCGCGATGGAGCCGGTATGGAGACCATGGCGGAGGCACGTCCAGGATGGCGTCTACGCGGGCTGGTGATGACCACGCCCTGCCTCGACGACCTGGCCACCCGCATGGCGGCCGGCGGGTACGACGCCAAGAAGGTGGTCAACGCCGACTGGGGGTCGCCCGTCGGCGGCTGGTCGCACCAGAACATGCAGCGGGTGCTGCACCAGATCCCGGGGGTCACCATCGTCCGGACCAACACCGGCGACCAGGGCTTCCGCTGGAACTTCCCGTTCCCTGACCAGGTCGCGGCGGAGATTCATCCCTGGTACCAGCGGCACCGCGGCATCTGGGTGGAGATCGGCAACGAGCCCAACACCGCCGGGTGGCGCGACGCCTCCCCGCGGGAGCGGCATGACTGGCTGTGGGGCTGGCGGTCCTGGTTCGACCAGACCATCCAGCGCTGCCGCAACCAGTTCCCGGAGGCGACCTTCGTCTCGCCAGGGCTCGGCCCGATCGAGCAGGAGACCTGGCACGGCGCCTGCGGCGAGGCGTTCCGCCGGGCCGACGTGATCGGGGTACGCAGCTTC
>DATLQA010000279.1:0-6754 GCA_035535495.1 Actinomycetota bacterium
AGGGAGACGAGGGAGGGGACGGCCAATGAGCCGGCAACGCGGTCGCGGCGCCAGACGGGAGCCGCTAGGCTCCGAGCCTATGCGGCCAGAGTCTGGTCAACTCATCGAGATTTCCTGTGACGAGTCTGGTTCCGAGGGCGAGAATCTTCTCGGCGGGAATACCGACGTGTTCGCCCACGCCAGTGTGCGGTTGACCCCCGAATCGGCGACAGACCGCATCTAGGAAATACGGGAACGGATACGGTCACCGCGAGGGTCGACGTGCGTTCGGGCCCGAACCGTGGCAGGCCTTCCTGGAGTCGTCCAACGACCTGCTGCGGACCAAGAACCGCTCAGGCCCGGGCGCGCCGGTCGACTCGTTCATCCGCGCGGTCGACGACCTGCGGCCTGCCGGCCCGCGGGGCCAGGTCGGCGAGATCGTGGACCTGCTCCAGCAGGCCGGACCGCGGGCGGCGTCCGTCCGGGCGCGGCTGCTCGATGACCCGAGGACGATCCCGCCGCTCGACCCGCTGGTCCCGGCGATCCTCCGGGCGGTCGTCTACTGGGGTGAGGGCGGAGCGCCGGTGGCGATCGTCCACGATCAGCACACCGCGTTGACCCGAGAGCGCATCGGGCAGCTCCAGGAGCTACTCAGCCAGCCAGAACCGGTGCCGGCCCACCACCCGCCAACCGGTCGATTGGCCAGCCTGCGGCTGGTCGACTCGCGCTCGGATTCACGGGTGCAGGTTGCCGACTTCCTTGCCGGAGTCGCACGAAGGATCGCCTCGGACGAGCTCAACGACCGGGGCGACGAAACGCTCACCGCATTGTTGCGTCCATATGTGGATGCATTCTCCAGCTGGGGCGACGACCGGAGCTGGTCCGTGCTCGGGCCGAGGTCGAGCGCCCAGCCGTGAACTGACCGATCGGGTGATGACCGGGCTGGCTGGTTGGCGCATCATCGGGGATCGACGTCGAGGAGCTGAAGCGCGCCCACCCCGACGTCTAGGTCATCGAGCCGGCGGCCCGTCCGGGTTTCCCGCCGGTGGCGGCGAGGCGACGCTTGAGGAACTCCCGCTCGGCCGCGTTGTCGGTAAGCGCGATCGCCGCTTCGTACGCCAGCGCCGCCTCGGCGTCGTGGCCCAGCCGGCGGAGCAGGTCGGCGCGGATGGCGTGGAAGCGGTGGTAGCCGCCGAGATCGAGGTCGTCGACCAGGCGGAGCGCCGCCTCCGGTCCTTGGACCTCGGCCACCGCGACCGCGCGGTTGAGGGCCACGACCGGGCCCGGAGTCAGTGCCAGGAGCTGGTCGTACAGCTGCAGAATCTGCGACCAGTCGGTGGCGGCCGCCGCCGGCGCGTCGCTGTGGACGGCGTTGATCGCCGCCTGGACCTGGTACGGGCCGGGCTGGTTGCGCCGGAGGCAGGCTCGCACGATGGCCTGACCCTCGGCGATGAGGCCGGGGTCCCAGAGGCCGCGGTCCTGGTCGGCCAGGAGCACCAGGTCGCCGTCCGGGGTGGTGCGGGCGGCCCGCCGCGAGGAGACCAGCAGCATCAGCGCGAGCAGCCCCATGACCTCCGGTTCGTCGGGCATGAGCTCGGCCAGGAGCCGTCCGAGGCGGATGGCCTCCGCGCAGAGGTCGTCGCGGACGAGCCGCTCGCCCGAGCTCGCCGTGTAGCCCTCGTTGAAGATGAGGTAGACGACCGCCAGCACCGCCCGGAGACGGTCGGGGAGGTCGGCCTCGCCCGGGACGCGGTAGGGGATGCCCGCGTCGCGGATCTTGCCCTTGGCCCGGACCAGCCGCTGCGCCATGGTCGGCTCGGGGACCAGGAACGCATGGGCGATCTCTGCGGTGGTGAGCCCTCCAAGGAGCCGGAGCGTCAGCGCGACCCTGGCGTCGGCGCCAAGCGCCGGGTGACAACAGGTGAAGATCAGGCGGAGCCGGTCGTCGCGCACGGCGCCCTCCTCGGCTGGTTCGCCATGGGCGTGAAGCAGGGCGGCTTGGGCGTGCCGGTCGGAACGGGACGCTTCCCGGCGGAGGCGGTCGATCGCGCGGTTGCGGGCGGTGGTGATGATCCAGCCCGCCGGGCTCGGGGGCAGCCCGGCGGACGGCCAGCGCCGCACCGCCGCGGTGAACGCGTCCTGCACCGCCTCCTCGGCGACGTCGATGTCACCGAAGACGCGGACCAGGACGGCCACCGCGCGACCGTACTGCTCGCGGAAGACACGCTCGATCTCCGGGGCGGGAAGGGTCGGCATGCCGGCGGTCAGTCCTCGGCTTCGCCCTGGAACGGCCGGACCTCGACCGGGAGGGTGGTCGCCAGTGTGAGCTTGCGACCCCACTGGAGCGCGGCGTCCAGATCAGGTGCCCTGATGATGGTGAACCCGCCGACGTGCTCCTTGCCCTCGGCGTACGGACCGTCGGTCATCGACACCTCGCCGTCGGCGAGCCGCACCACCGTGGCCGTGCTCGGGGGGTGCAGCCCACCGGCGAAAACCCACGAGCCGGCGGCCTTGAGCTCCTGGTTCAGGGCGTCGAGGTCGCGTGCGATCCGCTCGAGGACCTCGGCCGGGGGGGCGGGCCCGTCGGGTTGCATCACGCTGAGCAGGTACTGCTTCATCCGGTGTGCCTCCTTGCGCTCGTGCCGGCACCGCGAGGTCGTTCACTCCGCCGGCTCGGCCGCCTGGTAGGTCGCGATGATCACGCCGGTGGTCGTCGGCACGGTCTTCACCAGCCGGAGCGCGGCGGCGGGACCATCAGGGAACAGGCGCCGGCCCGATCCCAGCACCAGCGGGTGGATCAGCAGCACGTACTCGTCGACGAGGTTGCGCCGCCGCAGCGTCTGGACCAGCTCGCCGCTGCCGAGCACCAGGAGATCCTGCCCCTGCTGCTTGAGCTTGGCGACCGCGTCGGCGGCGTCGCCGTCGAGGAGGGTGGAGTTGCTCCACGGCAGCGGCTCCTTCAGGGTCGTCGACGCGACGTACTTCTGGCTGTTGTCGAGCACCTCGGTGAAGGGGTTGTCGGGCTGGTGGGGCCAGAAGGAGAAGAAGTCCTCGTAGGTCCGCCGCCCGAGCAGGATCGGCCCGGGGTTGGCCATCCCTTCCCCCGCCACGCCGGCCATGACCTCGTCGTTGTAGGGCACCGCCCAGCCGCCGTGCTGGAAGCCGCCACGCTGGTCCTCGTCGGGCCGACCTGGCGCCTGCATCACGCCGTCGAGCGTCAAGCTGGTGAACACCACGACCTTGCCCACTGGTTCCTCCTCGTGGTCGCCGCCGGCACCGTGCCGGCGCCTCACCCTCTACACGAACGGCTTGCGGCCAGATCGACCTGGGACGCGTCCGTGCCCGGATTCCACCCTTGGGGCAGGGACCGGCGACCGGCGCGGGGCGACCGGGCTCAGTCGGGATCGCCGCGCTCGGCGAAGAGGGTGATCTGCAGACCCGCCGGCGCTTCGAGCCGCGCGTTCGACGAGTTCCACGGTGTCGTGGTCGGTGGTGCCAGCACGCGCGCTCCGGCCGCGGAGGCGGCGTCGGTCGCCACCGCCGCGTCGGCGACCTCGAAAGCGACCCTGATCGGGCCGGCCACGCGCCGTCCGACCTCGACGTCGTCGATGTAGGCGGCATACGGAGGATCCGAAAGTTCGAGCGTCGCCCGGCCGGCGTCCAGGATCGTGACCCGCCCACCCTCCGGGCCCGCGAACGTGCCGACCTCGGGCATGCCGAGGACGTCGCGGTAGAACCGGAGCGCCCGTTCGTAGTCGTCGGCGGTGACCGCCAGCCGCAACTGGGCGACCCGGCCGCCGCGCGCCGTCGCCGAACCGCCCTCGACCTCTCCACCCGGCATGCGCTCAACCCCGTTCCCGCTCCTCGGCGCCTGACCGCAGGAGGATAGACGAGCGAGCACCGGGGGGCGGCGGCAGGCCGGCACTCGCGCTTGGTCGCGACCCTCAGCGGTCCGGTCCGCCGAGGACGGCGGTCCCCTCGAGGAACCGGAGGATCTCGCCGACCAGCTCACGGCCGTCGAGCAGCGCCGCGTCGTTGTGGTCGGCCCCTGGCACCAGCACGAACCGCTTCGGCTCCGCGGCCGCGTCGTAGAGCCGCCGGCTGAGCGCCGCGGGCACGATCCGGTCGCGCTCGCCCGCGACCACCAGCACCGGCACGGTCAGGTCGGCGGCCCGGTCGGCGGACGGGTAGCGGTCGGCGAGCAGCAGGCCGACCGGCAGCCAGGGGTAATGCAGGCGCCCGACGTCGGTCAGCGAGGTGAACGGGGAACGCAGCACCAGCGCGGCAGGTGGCCGCTCGACGGCCAGGCGGAGCGCGACCGCCGCGCCGAGGGACTCCCCGAAGTAGGCGATCCGGCGCGGGTCGACCTCCGGGCGCGCGGCCAGCCAGGCCTGGGCCGCCCTGGCGTCGGCGGCCAGGCCGTCCTCGGACGGGCGGCCGGGGTTGCCGCCGAAGCCGCGGTAGTCGAACAGCAGCACCGACAGGCCCGCGCGGGACAGCGCGGCGGCCAGCGGCGCGCGCAACGCCCGGTTGCCGGCGTTGCCGTTGCAGACCACCACGGCCGGCCCGCGGCCGGCGGTGGGCGCCGGCACGAACCAGGCGTGCAGCCGGATCCCGTCCTCGGTGTCCAAGGTGACTTCCTGGCTGCCGGGCAGCACCGACGCCGCCGCCGGCGCCCGGCCGGGCCACGGGTAGTAGATCAGCCGCCGCTGCTGCGACCAGACCAGCCCGAGCAGGACCGCCACCAGCACGGCGACGGTGACCAGGGTGGCGAGCATCGCCCGCGCTCCTCCTCTCCGCCCCCTCCGCCGAGTCCTCACCGTCCCGTCCCGCCGCTAGGTCTCCTGCCTGGCCGCCTGGACCGTGTCGGTGACCACCGCCTCCAGCTCGCCGCGGTCGCCGATGCCCAGCTTGCGGTAGGACCGGTAGAGGTGGCTCTGGACGGTCCTGACCGACAGGTGCAGGCGCGCGGCGATGGCGCGGTCGCTCAGGCCACGGGCGGCGAGGCCGGCCACCTCCCGCTCCCGTGCCGTCAGCGGGGCGCGCTGCCTCGGCGCGTCCAGGAGCGGGGTCCGCGCTCCCTCGCAGCCGGCGGCGAGGCGGTCGGCACGGGCCGCCGACGACAGCGCCGAGCCCAGCCGGCCGGCCTCGCGGTGGCGGCGGCTGGCCTCGGCGGCCGCTTCGGCCGCCACCAGGTTGCAGCCGAGCGCCGCCAGCTCGTCCGCCACCTGGTCGAGGGAGGCGGCCGCGCCGCCGGCGAGCGCCGCGGCGCTGCGGGCGAGCGCCGGGGCCAGCCTGCCCTGGCAGCGGCGCGCCAGCGCCTCCAGGTCGGCGGCCACCTTCGTGGCCGCGCCGAGGCGGGCCGCGTCGTGGAGCACCCAGGCGGCCAGCCAGAACGAGCCGGCCTGCTGGAGCTCGTCGGCATGGCGCCGGGCCAGGTCGCGGGCCTGGCTGAGCTCGCCGCGCGCCGCCACCGCCCAGACCGAGCCGTTCCGCCTGGGGGCGACGAACTCCGGCGGCAGGATCGCCCGCAGGCGCTCCGCCTGCCTGGCGGCCTCGTCCGCGTCGCCGAGCAGCGCGCCGGCCTCGGCGAGGCCGTCGGTTCCCCAGAGCTGCGCGGTGGCGGGCAGGCCTTCGACCGGCATGACCGCGAGGGTCTCCCGCAGCCAGCGGCGTGCCGAACCGGGCCGGCCGGCCAGCAGCAGGGTCTGGCCCAGCTCGTGGGTCCAGAACGCGCGGAGCGTGGCCGCCGGGCCGGACCGCGTCTCCGCCACGCCGGCGTCGGCCATCGCCAGCGCCTGGTCGAGGTCACCGTGGAACGCGACCGCCTGGAGCTTCGCCATCCGGATCTGCGCCGCCCGCGGCCCTGCGAGCGCCTCGGCGTCCAGGCCGCCGAGGGCCTGGTCGGCGAGGGCGATCGCGTCCGCGGTCCGGCCCGCGTTCGCCAGCGCCCTGACCCGCGAGCCGGCCATGCGCTCGACCACCGCCGGGTCGGAGCCGGTGGCGTCGAGGACCCGGCTGCCGAGCGCCAGGCACTCGGCGACCCGCCCGACGGTGAACGCCTGGCCAGCCCGGTGCAGCTCCAGGCGGACCCGCGACCGCGGGTCCGCGACCTGGCCGATGGCGGCGTCCAGGACGCGGCCGGCCGCCTCGACACGGCCCACGATCAGGTGGAGGTTGCTGCGAAGGACCGCCAGGCGGACCCGGTCGTGGTCGCCGGGCACCGCCCGCTCCAGCGCCTCGGCGCGGTCGAGCGCCTCGGCGGCCCGCCCCTGGTAGGGGAGCTGCTGCAAGAGCACCAGCTGGGCGTCGAACGACCCGCCCGCGTCCACCGCCGCCTGGGCCAGGCGACCGGCCAGGTCGTGCTCCAGCCCGCCGGCGGCTTCGCGCGCGCCGGCCAGGAACAGGTCCGGGTCGTCCCGGATGCCGGCCTCCATGCACCAGACGGCCAGCCGCACGCGGTCGCCCCGCCGGCGGGCGCCCGTCACCGCCAGCGCGTCGGCGAGCCGCCGGCGGTGGTCCCTGGCCCGGAGCGGGGGGACCGTCGCCCGCAGCGCCTCCGCGTACAGCGGGTGGACGGTCCGGACCTGCTGGCGCCGCCGATCCGGGACGGTGGCGAGGAGCCGCTCAGAGTCCAGCGCGGCGACCACGTCCGGCGGCAGCAGCCGTTCGAGGAGCGCCGCTTCCATCGGCTCCGCCATGGCCACCAGCTCGGCCGCGGCCCGGACCGGTGCGTCCAGGCGGTGGAGGCGCGCGCCGATGACCGCCGGTAGGG
>DATLQA010000280.1:0-8370 GCA_035535495.1 Actinomycetota bacterium
CAGGGCGACGGCGGCTGCCAGGACGACCCGCTCGGTGCGGTGCCGACCTGATGGGATCCCGTCTAGGTACCCGATGGGGGGGTTCGGGGGGGAGCTGTCTCGGGCTCCCCCCCGAATGGATCAGGAAATCAGTCCCCGCGCCTGGCGCCGTAGCCGAGGCGGCGGGAGATCGCGCCGGCCGCGTCGATGGTGAGGCGGCCGAGGCGGGCGAGGTCGACGGGGCGGACGCGGAACGACGGCCCGGAGACCGACAGCGCGGCGGCGACGTCGCCGTTGAGCTGCCGGATGGGCGCGGCCACGGCGTTCAGGCCCTCTTCGATCTCCTCCTGGATGGTCGCGTAGCCGCGCACCCGGATCTCGTCGAGCTGGCGCCGCAGCCGGGCCGGGTCGGTCACCGTGCGCGGGGTCAGCGCCTCGAGCGGCCGTGCCAGGAGCTGCTGCCGGTTCGGCTCGGGCATGTGCGCCAGGAACACCTTGCCGCTGGAGGTGCAGTGCAGCGGCGTCCGCCGTCCCACCCAGTTGGTGCTCGCCACCAGGTGCGCGCTGGAGACCTGGTCGAGGTAGACGACGCCATCGCCGGAGAGCACACCGATGTTGACCGTCTCCCGGGTCCGGTCGGCCAGCTCCTCCAGCACCGGGTGCGCGGTGCGGACCAGGTCGATGCTGGCCATCGCCGCGCCGACCAGGCGGATCAGGCCGAGGCCGAGGCGGTAGCGGTCCGAGACCGGGTCGCGCTCGATCAGGCCGCCGTCGGCGAGCGTCGCCGCGAGCCGCGACGCGGTCGCCTTGTGGACGCCGAGCCCGCGCCCCAGGTCGGTCACCCCGAGCTCGCCCTGTTCGGCGATCAGCTGGAGCGCCCGCACCGCCCGGGCGACCGACCGCACCCCACCCTTGCGCTCGTCGCTCATGGCGCAACTGTATCGTCCTCTCCGCACCAGGAGGACTGGCAGGGAGCGAGGGCATCCGGGTGGACAGCGCTCGAAGCGCGCGGATACGCTCGGCGGTCATGCGGTACTGGCGGTCGGCCGAGCCGAAGCGGTCCTATGACGTGGTCGTGGTCGGTGGCGGGGGGCACGGCCTCGCCACCGCCTACTACCTGGCGCGCAACCACGACGTCACCAGCGTGTGCGTGGTCGAGAAGGGCTGGCTCGGCGGCGGCAACACCGCCCGGAACACCACCATCATCCGGTCCAACTACCTCTGGGACGAGTCGGCGGCGATCTACGAGCACTCCCTGAAGCTCTGGGAGGGCCTCGAGGAGGATCTCGGCTTCGACCTGAAGTTCAGCCAGCGCGGCGTGCTCAACCTCGCCCACGACCAGGGCGACGTGCGCTCGTCGCTGCGCCGCGTCAACGCCAACCTGCTGAACGACGTCGACGCCGAGTGGCTCACCCCGGCCGAGGTGGCCGACTTCTGCCCGATCATCAACGTCTCGCCGGACGTCAGGTACCCGGTGCTCGGCGCGACCCTGCAGCGGCGCGGCGGCATCGCGCGCCACGACCGGGTGGCGTGGGGGTTCGCCACCGCGGCGGACCGGCTCGGGGTCGACATCGTCGAGCACGCCGAGGTGACCGGGTTCGTCCGCGGCCCGGGCGGCGGGGTCGAAGGCGTCGAGACCACCAGGGGCACGATCATGGCTGGCAGCGTGGCGCTGGTCGCCGCCGGCCACACCTCCGTGCTCGGCGCCATGGTCGGGCTCCGGCTGCCGTTGCAGTCCCACCCGCTGCAGGCCCTGGTCTCGGTGCTGCTCGAACCGGTGCTCGGCTGCGTGGTGATGTCCAACGCCGTCCACGTCTACGTCTCGCAGGCGGACAAGGGCGAGCTGGTGATGGGCGCCGGGATCGACCCGTACAACGCCTACACCCAGCGCGGCTCGTTCCACGTGATCGAGCACCAGCTGGCGGCGGCGCTCGAGCTGTTCCCGGTGTTCACCCACGCGAAGCTGCTGCGGACCTGGGGCGGGATCGTCGACGTCTGCCCGGACGCCTCGCCGATCATCGGCACCACCCCGATCGACGGGCTCTACCTGAACTGCGGCTGGGGCACCGGCGGCTTCAAGGCGACGCCAGGCTCCGGCTGGGTGCTGGCGGAGACGATCGCCAAGGGCGAGCCGGCGGAGCTGGCGGCGCCGTTCGCGCTGGAGCGGTTCACCAGCGGCGCCCTGATCGACGAGCACGGCGCCGCGGCGGTCGCCCACTGATGCTGCTCGTCCCCTGCCCGTGGTGCGGGCCGCGCGACGAGGTCGAGTTCGCCTACGGCGGGCAGGCCGGCATCGCCTACCCCGCCGACCCCGACGCGCTCTCCGACGCCGACTGGGCCGACTACCTGTTCATGCGCGACAACCCCAAGGGCCCGTTCCCCGAGCGCTGGTACCACACCTACGGCTGCCGGCGCTGGTTCGACCTGGTGCGGGACACCGCCAGGAGCGAGTTCGTGGAGGAGGGGTAGGGTGCGCCGCCTCGACACCGGCGGCGCGGTCGACCGCGGCGCGCCGCTGCGCTTCACCTTCGAGGGCCGGGAGCACCAGGGTCTCGCCGGTGACACGCTCGCGTCGGCGCTGCTCGCCAACGGGCTCGGGGGCGGGTTCCGCTCGCCGGTCCTCGGCCGGCCGCGCGGGGTGATGGCGGCGGGGCCGGAGGAGCCGTGCGCGTTCGTCGAGCTGTCGGCGCCGTGGTTCGACCTGATCGCGCCGGCGACCATGGTCCCGCTGGTCGACGGGCTCGCCGCCACCTCCCGCGACGGGCTCGGCCGGCTGCCGGCGCCCGACCGGCCGGCGCGGCCGGGCCGGCACCGGCACGTGCACGTGGAGACGCTGGTGGTCGGCGCCGGGATCGCGGGCCTGCGGGCGGCGCGCGAGGCCGCCGGGCGTGGCGACCGGGTGCTGCTGGTCGACGAGCGCCCCTGGCTCGGCGGGATGGCCCGCTCCTCCGAGACGGTCGACGGGCGCCCCGCCTGGGAGTGGGTCGAGGCGGCCGCCGCCGAGCTGCGCGGCGCGGCCGACGTCACGGTGCTGCGCGACGCCGCCGCGCTCGGCGTCTACGACGCCGGCTACGTGGTGGTGCACGAGCGCGGTGGTGGGGTGGAGCGGCTCTGGCACGTCCGCGCGGGGCGGGTGGTGCTCGCGACCGGCGCGCACGAGCGGCCGATCGCGTTCGCCGGCAACGACCGGCCCGGGGTGATGCTCTCCGGCGCCGTGCTCACCTACCTCGACCGGTTCGGGGTCCTGCCCGCCGAGCGGGCGCTCGTGTTCACCACCAACGACGCCGGCTACGACGCCGCCCGGGCGCTGCGCTCCGCCGGCGCGCGAGTGCTCGCCGTGGCCGACGTCCGGCGCGAGGCGGCGGCACAGGACCAGGCCCGCGCGGACGGGTTCGAAGTGCTGGCCGGGACCGTGGTCGCCGCCACCGAAGGCCGGGCGGTGGTCGACGCGGCGGTGCTGGCCGGGCCGGACGGCGCCCGTTCCCGCCTGGAGGTCGACCTGGTGGCGGTCTCGGGTGGCTGGAACCCGGTGACCCAGCTCCACCGGGCGATCGGCGGCGGCCTGCGCTACGCGGCCGACCGCGGCTGCTTCGTGCCGGACGGCGGGCCCGCCTGGATCACGCTGGCCGGCGCCGCGGCCGGCGAGGTGCCCGCCGCCGAGCCCTGCTGGTACGTGCCTGCCGACGACTACGCCGAGCACTTCGTCGACCTGCAGCGCGACCAGACCGTCGCCGACGTCGCCGACGCGCTCGGCGCGGGCCTGCGCAGCGTCGAGCACGTCAAGCGCGCCACCTTCATCGGCACCGCCGTCGACCAGGGCAGGGCGTCGGGCACGCTCGCCGCCGAGATCGTCAACCAGCTCCTCGGCACCGACCCGGGCGCGCAGGGTCCGTCGGGCGCCCGCCCGCCGTGGGCGCCGGCCGCCTACCACCTGGTCGCCGGCCCGTTCGGCGGCGACCTGTTCGACCCGGTCAGGGAGACGCCGATGCACCCGGCGCACGTCCGGCGCGGCGCGGTGTTCGAGGACGTCGGCCAGTGGAGGCGCCCCTGGTACTTCCCGCGCGACGGGGAGTCGATGCGCGACGCGGTCCTGCGCGAGTGCGCCGCGGTGCGGACCGGCGTCGGCATCATCGACGCCACCACGCTCGGCAAGATCGAGGTGGTCGGGCCGGACGCGGCGGTGTTCCTCGACCGGATGTACTCCAACGCGATGTCAACCCTGCGGGTCGGGCGGATCCGCTACGGGCTGATGCTCGGCCTGGACGGGATGGTGTTCGACGACGGCGTGGCGATGCGCCTCGCCGAGGACCGCTACCTGGTCTCCACCACCACCGGCGCGGCTGCGCGCGTGCTCGACCGGTTCGAGGAGTGGCTCCAGACCGAGTGGCCGCACCTCCGCGTCTACTGCACCAGCGTGACCGAGCAGTGGGCGGCGGTCGCGGTGGCCGGGCCGAGGTCGCGGGAGCTGCTGCGGGCGGTCGGCACCGACCTGGACGTCTCGCGCGAGGCGCTGCCGTTCATGGCCTGGCGCGACGGCGAGGTCGCCGGCGTGCCCGCCCGCCTGGCGCGGGTGTCGTTCTCCGGCGAGCTCGCCTTCGAGGTGCACGTGGCCGGCTGGCACGGGCTGGCGGTGTGGGAGGCGCTGCTGGCGGCCGGCGAGCCGTTCGGCGTCACCCCGTACGGCACCGAGACGATGCACGTCCTGCGCGCCGAGAAGGGGTTCGTGATGGTCGGCCAGGACACCGACGGCACCGTCACCGCCGACGACCTCGGCATGTCGTGGATCGTCAACCTCCGCAAGGGCGACTTCGTCGGGCGCCGCTCGCTCACACGGTCCGACCTGGTCCGGCCGGACCGCAAACAGCTGGTCGGGCTGCTCCCGGTCGACCCCGGCACGCTCCTCCCCGACGGCGCGCAACTGGTCGCCGCCGAGCACGCCGACGCCCACACACCAGTGCCGATGCTCGGCCACGTCACCTCGTCGTACGAGAGCGCCACGCTCGGCCGGACCTTCGCGCTCGCGCTGCTGGCCGGCGGGCGGGAGCGGCTCGGGGAGACCGTCTTCGCCCGCGCGCCGGCCGTCGGCGTCGATGCCGGCATCGCCGCGACCGTCACCGAGCCGATCTTCTACGACCCGGAGGGGCTGCGGCGCGATGCCTGACCCAGCCGCCGGCGTGCCGCCCGCCGCCTCCTCCCCGCTCGCCGGCCGGACCGGCGACCTCGCCGCCGTCGGCGCGCGGGAGGTGGCGTTCCTCGCGCAGGTGAGCCTCCGCGCCGACCCGGCGCTGGCGCCACGGGTCCGGTTCGCGCTCCCGCTGGAGCCGAACACCTGGCGGCGCGGCGGCGGCCGCGAGGCGCTCTGGCTCGGCCCGGACGAGTGGCTGGTGGTCGCCGGCCCCGGTCAGGCGCCGGCGGTCGTGGCCGAGCTGGAGGGCGCCCTCGACGGCCAGCACCGCTCGGTGGTCGACGTCAGCGCCTACCGGACAGTGGTCGAGCTGGCCGGCGACGGCCGCTTCGACCTGCTGGCACAGGGTTGCGGCCTCGACCTCCACCCGCGCTCGTGGCGCGACGGCCGCGGCGCGCAGACGCTGCTCGCCCGCGTCCCGGTGCTGCTCCAGGAGCGGCAGGACGCCACCAGGATCTTCGTCCGCACCTCGTTCGCCAGCCACCTGGCCAGCTGGCTGCGAGCGGCCGCGCCGGTCTGAGTCCCGCGTCAGGTGGCGCGGCGCCGGGCGATGGCGGCGCCGGCGGGCAGGTCCAGGTGATCGTCGAGGCCGGCGGTGCGGCGCAGGCGGCCGCCGCCGGTGACCGCCAGCACCGCGCCGAACAGGACCGCGCCGGTGAGGACGATGGTCGTGCCGGAGGGGACGTCGAGGTGGTAGCTGGCGTTCATGCCGACGAAGCCGCAGGCGGTGCCGATCGCGGTCGACAGCCACAGCATGCGGCTGAACGAGTTGGTCAGCATGCGGGCCACCACCGGCGGGATCACCAGGGTGGCGGCGACCAGGGTGACGCCGATGACCGTCAGGGTGGCCAGGATCGACAGTGACAGCACCAGCATGAGCAGCGCGTCGATGCGGGCCACGCGGACGCCAGAGACGTCGGCGACCTCGGGGTCGAAGGTGGCGAACAGCAGGGCGCGGTAGCGCAGGACGACCACGGCGGCGGCGAACACGGTGACACCGGCGATCACCAGCAGGTCGGTGTCGCCCACCCCGATGATGCTGCCGAACAGGGCGGCGTCGAAACTGGGGCCGCGGTTGCCGAACTTGGTCAGCAGCGCCACCCCGAGCGCGAACGACGCGGTGGTGATCACCCCGATGGCGGCGTCGGCGCCGATGGCGCGCTTGCGGGTGACGCGGTTGATCGCCAGGGCGCTGGCGAGCCCCCAGATGCCGGCGCCGAGGAAGTAGTTGAAGGAGATGATCGACGCGGCGGCGAACCCGCCGAAGATGGCGTGGGACAGGCCGTGGCCGATGTAGCTCATGCCGCGCAGGGTGATGTAGACGCCGACCAGCCCGCACAGCCCACCGGCGAGCGTCGCCACCAGCAGGCCCTTGACGAAGAACTCGTACTGGTAGGGAGCGAGCAGCCCGCTCACGACACCCGCTCCACCGGCTCGGGGCGGACCGGCTGGTAGCGGTCGATCACCACCGGCAGGCCGTCGTGCTGGTAGACCTCCATGCGGGCGCCGAACGTCTGCTCCAGGACGGCCGGGGTGATCACCTCGGCCGGGGGCCCGGCGGCGACCACCCGGGTCCGCAGGGCGAGGAGGTTGGGCAGGCGCACCGCGATGCCGTTGAGGTCGTGGGTGGTGAGCACGATCGCCAGGCCGTCACGGTGCAGCTCGGCGAGCAGCTCCAGCAGCTCGTGGCGGGTGCGGACGTCCACGCCCGAGGTCGGCTCGTCCAGCAGCAGCAGGCGCGGGCGGCGCAGCAGCGCGCGGGCGATGAACATGCGCTGCTGCTGACCGCCGGACAGCTCGCGGATGTGGCGGCGGCCGAGCCCCCCGATCCCCAGACGGTCCAGCACGGCCGCGACCTCGGCCCGCTCCGCCCGGCTCGCCCACGGCGCCAGGCGGCCGCTGGTCCGGGCCATCAGCACGCACTCGGCCACCGTGACCGGGAAATTCCAGTTCACGGTCTCGAGCTGCGGCACGTAGCTGACCGCCACCCCGGGTGCGCGCTCCAGCCGGCCGCGGCCGGGGTCGACGGTGCCGAGCAGCAGGCGCAGCAGGGTGGTCTTGCCCGAGCCGGACGGCCCGACGATGCCGGTGAACTCACCAGGCCGGATGGTGAGGCTCACGTCGCGCAGCACCGGCTCGGCCGCGTAGGCGAAGCTGACGCCGTCGAGGCGGGCCAGTGGCGAGGCTCCGAAGCGGGTCATTGCGGGTAGGTGGCCCGGTCGGGGGCGACGTCGCGGACGTCCAGCGCGTCGAGCGCCGGGGTGGTCCCGCCGAGCCCGTGGATCATGGTGCGGTAGTCGTAGCGCATCAGGCCCAGCCAGGAGTGCTCCGCGTCGCCTGGCTTGCCTGGCAGGTCGTCGTCGCGCAGGGTGTCCTCGTAGCGCGCGCCGGTCTCCTTGCCGATCTGGGCCAGGACCTTTGAGGGGAACACCTCCGAGCCGAAGATCGTCGGGACCTGCTCCCGCTTGATCTGGTCGATCAGCGCGGCGACCTCCCTCGGGGTCGGGTCCTCGAAGTTCCTGGGCTGGATGGCGCCGATCACCTTCCAGCCGTAGTCGCGGGCGAAGTAGGCGTAGGCGTCGTGGTAGGTGAGCAGCTCCCGCTTGCCACCCGGGATGGTCTGCTGGTCCTTGCGGATGGCGTCGCCGAGCGCGGTGGCGTTCTGCTCGAAGGCGGTGTAGTTGGCCTGGTAGGCGGCCTGGTTCGCCGGGTCCCGCTTGACCATGGTGTCGCGGATCACTGCCGCGTACTTGATCGCGTACAGCGGGTCGGTCCACAGGTGCGGGTTGGGCTTGCCCTCCTCCCTGGGGAAGGAGAAGTCGAAGATCCACCGGCTCTCGGGCAGCACCGTGGTGCCGAGCTCGACGATCTCGGCGCCGTCCTTGGCGTTCTGCTCGGCCAGCTCCCTGGTCGGGTCCTCGAGCTTGAGCCCGTTGATCAGCACGAGGTCGGCCCGGGACAGCACCGCCGCGGCGCTCGGGGGCGGCTCGAAGGTGTGGCTGTTGGTCCCCTCCGGCACGATCCCGGTGATCTCGGCCCGGTCGCCGATCACGCCCGCGGCGATCGAGGTGATCGGCGAGACGGTCGTGACCACCCGCAGCTTCCCGCCCTCCCCGCCGCTGCCGTCCGAGCCGCAACCGGCCAGGCCGGCGGCCATGACGGCGAGGCTGACCAGGGCGAGCCCGACTGCGAGCCGGCCGGGGCGG
>DATLQA010000281.1:0-7112 GCA_035535495.1 Actinomycetota bacterium
CGGCGCTCCAGCCTGCCGACCTCGTCCACGAAGCGCTGCCGGAGGGGGTGCTCCAGGTCGAGGATCTCCCCCAGCGACCAGTGCAGGTGGTACGCGACGTAGGCGACCTCCTGGTAGAGCCGGTCGGCGGGGACGGTCACGATTCCCCCAGGCGACCACCGGCCAGGTCGACCGTGAACTCGTGGCCGCAGGCCGGGCAGCCGACCTCGGCGCGGGTGTGGCCCTCCTGGTTGACCCGGCGGTACAGGTCCTGCAGGAACGCCAGGTCGGAGGCGAACAGGTTCTCGATCACGCCCGCGTGGACGTCGTCGATCGCGCCGATCCGGGTGACCACCCGGGCCAGCAGCACCACGGTGAGGTAGGCGGGGTTCTCGCGCACCCGGTCGTCGCGGAGCGGGACCAGCTCGTCGCGGGCGGTCGCAAGGCGCATGACCCCGTCGCGGTGGACGGTGCCGGCCGCGTCGACGAAGCCGCGCGGCAGGATGAACGGGAACTCGGTCCGCAGTGGGTCGGCGTCGCGAGCCGGCGCCCGCCGGTCATCCCCGGCGGGCGCCTCGCCGGCACTGGGCGCGGCCACCGCCGCGCTCGGCCCGCGTCGCATCACTCGACTTCCATCTGCTCGTAGGTGACCACCAGCTTCTCGGTCAGGACGCTGGTGTCGCCGGCCTTCAGCGTGCCGATCTCCAGGCTCTTGGGCCACGCGTTGGTCAGCTTGTAGCGCTTGATGGCGGTGCCTTCGAAGTCGAAGACGATGATCGCGCCGCCCTTGCGGGCGTCGCCCATCTTCCCGAACTGGGAGTCCTTGGCCCACTTCTCGAAGCTCTGGTCGCCGGTGAGCCCGCGGGTGAGGGTGATCTCGCCCGCCTTCGGCCGCCCTGGCAGCTTCTTGATCACGTACTTGCCGTCCGGGGTGTTCTGCTTCAGCTCGATGACGTCCTGCTCCATCTTCAGGCCGCTGACCTCGGAGATCTGCTTGATCACGACGCCGTCGACCTCGAGTCCGAAGGAGTGGCCGACTGAGCTGTCGAGGTCGGGAAGGGGCATCTGGCGTCTACCTCCCTAGAACGTAGGGCTGAGTCACTCGTTGACAAGGCTGGTGCCGCCGGAGAACTGGGCCAGGCGGAACACCACGAACTCGGCGGGCTTGACCGGCGCCACGCCGATCTCGCAGACGACCTGGCCCGCGTCGATGCCCTCGGCCGGGTTGGTTTCCTCGTCGCACTTGACGTAGAAGGCCTCGGCGGGGGTGAGCCCGAACAGGGCGCCCTTGCGCCACTCGTTGACCAGGAAGGCGGAGATCGTGCGGCGGATCTTGGCCCAGAGGGCGTGGTCGTTCGGCTCGAAGACCACCCACTGGGTGCCGTTGAGGATGGACTCCTCGAGGTAGTTGAACAGGCGGCGGACGCTCAGGTAGCGCCAGGCCGGGTCGCTGGACAGGGTGCGCGCGCCCCAGACGCGGATGCCACGGCCGGGGAAGGCGCGCAAGCAGTTGATCCCGACGGGGTTGAGCAGGTCGTGCTCGGCCTTGGTGATCTGCAGCTCGAGCGCGAGCGCGCCGCGGATGACCTCGTTGGCGGGGGCCTTGTGGACCCCGCGGGTGTCGTCGTTGCGGCTCCAGATGCCGGCCATGTGGCCGCTCGGCGGGACGTACCTGGTGCCGCCGTCGGTCGGGTCGAACACCTTCACCCACGGCCAGTACATGGCGGCGTACTTGGAGTCGTAGCCGGACTTGTCCTGGCGCCACTCCTTGATCTGCTGGGCGTTCAGGCCGGGAGGCGGGTCGAGGATGGCGATGCGGTCGCCCATCAGCTCGCAGTGGGTGATCATCGCCTGCTGGACCGCCTGCACCGCCTCGAGGTCGATCATGCCCTGCTGGTAGGCGGCGAGCAGGTCGGGGACGCAGACCATGGTGATCTCGTCGACCGCCTCCAGCCCGCCGAAGCCGGTGCGCTCGGCGGGGTCGCCCACGTAGTCCTCGGTCGACAGGCGGGCCGGGATCGGCTCGCTGGAGCCGCCGCCCAGGGTGATGGCGCCCTTCTCGGGCTTGGCCAGGGCGGCGCCGGTGGCGACCTCCTCGATCTGGATCACCTTGGACTCGGCGTTGACCACCGTGACCACGTTCTGCCGGCCGCGCTTGGCGGTGAGGCCGTCGAACGTCTCCACCGTCTTGCCGTCGCGCTTGACCACCAGCTTGAAGGTGTCGTCGCCGGGCGCCTGGCCGCCGGCGTCGGCGACCTCCACGATGATGTCGTTGCCCTTGGTCCCGCCGTCGATCGCGCGGACGCGGTAGCCGCCGAGGGCGGCGTGGGCGCTGGCCGGCAGCTCCTTCTTGCCGTCGCCCTTGGCGCCGTCCTCGCCGACCCGGACCACGTAGCAGTTGCCGCCGCCGTTGGCGAAGTAGCCGAACACGGCATGGGCCAGGTAGGAGCCGGGCACGAACTCGCCGAACTGCTTGGTGAACTGGCTCCAGTTGCTCACCAGCGTCGGGGTGTTGAAGGGGCCGTCAGCGGCGAGGCCGACGAACGCGGCCACCGCGGTGCCCACGCCCTCGATCGGCCGTGAGCCGGCCTCCACCTCCTCGACGTAGACCCCTGGTGACAGGTACGTGGGCATGCGCCGCCTCCTGAGCTTGCTGGCTATCGCAGTCGCGTCGAGCGTTGCTCGTGCCGTCCCCCGCGGCAATGACCCGCCGGCCCTGCCTGGGGGTAGTGGTGCCTGCACCAAAGGGCAGGCGATCCAGGACCGACCGCTACCCGGCCGGTTCCTCGGTCACTTCCGCCTCCTCCTCGTCCTGCCGCTGCACGAACGCCCCCTGCACGGATTCGTCCTCGGCCTCTTCCTCGGCCTGGCGCTGCACGCCCTGGCCGCCGGCTGACGTGGTCGCGGCTGGGCTCGGGCCGGCGACGACCTGCTCGGCCACCCGCGCGGCCTCCTGCTCGAACCGGTCGGACGGATGGCTCACGCTCACCCCGCCGGTCGTGGGCGAGCCGTCGACCGGGCCGCTGCGCTGCTGCACCACGTGGGTCAGCTCGTGGGCGAGCATGCGCTGCCCGTCCACCGTGTCCGGCGCCCAGGTCGACGGTTGGAAGACCACCTCGTTGCCGACGGTGTAGGCGTGGGCGCCGACCGAGCGGGCCGACTCGCCGGCCTGGCCGTCGGCGTGCACGCGCACGTCGCTGAAGTCGTGGCCGAGCCTTGACTCCATGTCGGAGCGGACCTCGGGGTCGAGCGGTCGCCCGCCACCCTGGCCGACCACGTCGAGCACTGGCGAGCGATCCTCCTCCTCGGCCTGGCTGGCTCGCTGCAGCGAGCCAGCTTCGGCCCCGGCTCGCTGCACTGCCGCGCGGCCCTCTACCAGCGCCGCGACGCTGGCGTTGCCGGAGGCGCGCTGGAGGCGGAGCACGGCGCCCGCATCGAGCGGGGCGCCGCGCACCGCCGCGGCCGGGCCCGGATGCCCGTCGGCCGCGTCCCTTTGCATGGCTTCGGAGCGCTCGACCGGCAGGCGGCGCGCCACCTCCCGGCCGGCCGGCTCCTCGTCGTGTGCTCGCATGGCTCCCTCCGAGGCTCGCCCGAGCGCCGCCGGCCGCACGCACGGCCGGCGTTGACGTCCAACCTCCCACCGGCAGGTCGCCGGTCACAGAAGCCCACGGGCGTCCATGGGGGCAGGAGGGCTTGCCCGAAGGCGCCTGGTGTGGCGAGCGGGCAAACCCGGAGCACGCGCAATCCTGCCCCGCCTGCTGGCCACCGGCAGCGACGACGGCACCGCGCGGGTCTGGGCCTGGGCGGCCCGCGGGTCGGCCACGCTAGGACGTGGTGGCGACTAGGGCGTGGTAGGGGCCGAACTCGGCTTCGAGGGCCAGGCGGCCGAGCTTGCGGTATTCGCGGTGGACCGCGCGGATGGCGTCGGCCATGCTCAGCGGCTGGTCGGCCTCGGCGGTCAGGTAGGCGGCGGCCAGGGCGATGCTGGCGATGCTGCCGCCCGACAGCTCGAACGCGCGGGCGCAGAAATCGAGGTCGAGGTCGGGACCGCGTGGCAGCGCCGGACCCAGGCAGCGGTCCCAGAGCCGCCGCCTGGCGGCCTCGTCGGGCAGGGGGAAATCCACGATCGCGTCCAGCCGCCTGATGAACGCCTCGTCCAGGTTGGCGCGGAGGTTGGTGGCGAGCACCGCCAAGCCGTCGAACGACTCCATCCGCTGCAGCAGGTAGGCGATCTCCAGGTTGGCGTAGCGGTCGTGGGCGTCGCGCACCTCGGAGCGCTTGCCGAAGATCGCGTCGGCCTCGTCGAACAGCAGCACGCCGTTGACGCCTTCGGCCTCGGCGAAGACCCTCTCGAGGTTCTTCTCGGTCTCGCCCACGTACTTGTCGACCACGGTGGCCAGGTTCACCGCGTACAGGTCGAGACCGAGCGCGCCCGCGATCACCTCGGCGGACATGGTCTTGCCGGTGCCGGAGTCGCCGGCGAACAGGGCGGTCACGCCTCGGCCGCGGCCGCCGCCCGGCCGCAGCTGCCACTCGGCGATCACCCGGTCGCGGTGGCGGACGCGGGCGGCCAGCTCGCGGAGCTGCCCGGCGGTGGCGGGCGGCAGCACCAGGTCGTCCCAGCCGACGGCGGGCTCCACCCGCCGGGCCAGGCGTTCCAGCCCGGCCGCGTTCTGCGCCCGCGCGCCGGCGCGCAGGTGCTCGGGCCCGATCGCGGCCCCGGCCACGGCCGCCTCCAGCCTGGCGGCACGGGCGGCACGGGCGACCTGCTCGGCCGAGAGCAGGAAGTGGGCGGTGGCCCGGGCCGGATCGGCGCCCGCCAGCTCGCCGTTCAGGTGCGCGTGCCAGCTGGTGACGCGCTCGGCGGGGGTGGGGCCGGGTGCCTCGGCGATCGCCGGGACCTCCCTGGCCCAGGCCGGGTCCCAGGTCGACCGGCCGGCCAGGACCACCGTGACCGGTAGCTCGGCGAACGCCCGCACGGCAGCGGCGCCCCACCCGGCGAGCGCCTCCACCGGGCCGGCGACCAGCCCCGCGCCGCGCAGCCGGGCCTCGCGGGCCGCCGCCCTGGCGGCCACGGCCACCCCCGGCTCGGCGTGGAGCCGGGCAAGGTCGAGGACGAGGGAGGGCCGCCCGGCGGCGCGCAGCCCGGCGACGCCGACGGCGGTCCCGCCGCCGCCTGGCCGCTCGCGCACGTAGGCCAGCCGCCCCCCCGCCGCCAGCGCCCGGGCGAGCCCGGCCGCCGGGCCGCCCACCGTGGCGTCCCCGCCAGTGCCGCCCGCGGCCGCGCCCGTCCGGCCAGCGGCCGTGCCGGGACCGGCGGGGTCGGATGGCGGCACCACCAGGTCGGCCAGGTCGGGGTCGACGGCGTCGTCGCCGAGGAGGTGGCTGGCGACCCGGTCGGGGACGCGCAGGGGTCGCGAGAGGAAGGGACGCTCCGGCTCCTCGACTTCGACCAGGCCGCCGGCGACCAGCGCGCCGGCCGGACCGAGGCGGCGGCGGGCGCCGGCGTCGGTCGGGGTGGCGCCGCACAGCTCGAGGGCGAGCCCGACCTGGGCGCGGCGGCGGGTCACGTCGTCGTTGAGGTAGGCGTAGAGGCGCTCGTAGCGGGGGTCGAGGTCGGGCGCGAGCGCCACCAGGAGCAGGTCGACGTCCAGCCGGTCGAGCCCGAACTCCCCCGCCAGCTGGCGCAGGCGCAGCTCGGCGCCGGCCTGCTCGGCGCGGTCGGCGGCCGCCTCGACCTCGGCCGCCGCGCCCGCGGGCCCGGGTGGCGGCCGCGCCGGGACGGCGTCGAGGAGCCGGTCGACCTGCTCGTCGCCGAGGTACAGCCCGCGGAAGGGGTCGTCGGGACTGGGGTCGGCCTGGCGGCGGAGCGCCACCGCCGCCCGCACCGCCGCCTCCACCAGACCGAGCCGGCCGCGCAGGTGGGCCAGGTTGGCGGCGGCTGGACCGCCGCGCGGCGAGCCGGGGTCCCCGCCGGCCTCCGGCGCCGGCCGGGAAGTCGGGCTCATGGCAGTTCGTGGACCCGGACGATGCGGCCGGGCTGCTGCTCGGCGCCGGCCGTAAAGGTCTCGTCGGCCAGCGGTCCAGGAGCGGCGCGGGCGGCCGGTTGGCGCTCGCGCTGGCGGCCGCGCCGCCGGCCGCCTGCCTGCTCGGCGGGACCGCCCGGCCGGCCGAGCGCGATCCGCGTGGTCTCCAGCACCAGGGGCGCCGCCGGCGTGCGCCTGCCGGTGTCGACCGGCGCGGTCACCTGGACGTCAAGGGACGGCTTGAGCTCGCCGCCGAGCGCCGACCAGACGTCGGCGAAGGAGCGGTCCTCCGGCGGTGGGAGCGCGACCGTCAGGGCGACCGGCAGGCCGATCTCGGCCAGGGAGCCGGCCAGCAGGTTGTCGGGCACCTTGTCGTGCCGGAGCAGGCAGCGCAGGACGGCCGCGAGCAGCCGGTGCTCGTCCTCCGGCCGCTGCGTCCACGCGGTCACCAGGTAGGAGAGCTTGAAGTGGCGTGGCGGCAGGTGGCGCGCGGTGACGTGGCCGCCGGCGTCGTACTCGTTGACCAGCCCACGCTCCCGCCGCCGCAGGTCCTCGCGGATGTCGTAGAGGTACACGTCGAGGGTGGGCGCGTTGCGCCGCGCCGCCCACTCCTTGGTCGGGGCGTCCAGGGCGACCTCGACGTCGGCACCGTTCAGGGCCTCGCGTCGCAGCAGCTCGCGCAGGGCCTGGTCGACCTCTTCGATCATGCTCGAAGGCTCGCCTACCGGCGCGCGGCAGGCAGCCACCCGGTGGCCATCCTTTGGGGCGCCACCGCCTGCCCGTTGGGGCAGTCACCCCAGTCCTTTGGCGGGGTGGCACGGACCGTGGTCAGACCGGCCACCGCCAGGAGCGAGTCGTCCCGCCAGCCGCCGCCGCCCTGCCTGCGGGGCAGTCGTCCGCTGTTCATCCCGAACAGGAAGCCCACACCACGGTCCTCAGCCGCCCGCCATAGCAGCTCGTCGCCCCCCACCACAGCACAACGAGCCGCGCCCCGCCGCCAAGCCCTCCCAGCCGCCCTGCCTGCGGGGCAGTCGTCGGTTAGATCAGGCCGGCGCGCAGGGCGTAGGCGACCGCGTGGGAGCGGTTGCGGAGCTGCAGGCGGGCGGT
>DATLQA010000282.1:0-2852 GCA_035535495.1 Actinomycetota bacterium
GTTGCCGGCAGGCAGGAAGACCAGATGGCCCAGGTCCGCGCAGTCCATGCACAGGGGACCCGGGCCCTCCATGAACAACACCCAGCCCGAGCCGCCACAAGCCGTGCACCTCCACTCGTTAAGCGGCTCGATCACCACCAGGTCCGGCGGCTTGCTCTGCCGCCGGGCCAGGCGTTCCCGCGCCGCCTCCGGCAGGTCCGCGCGCATCCAGTGGGTGCGCCAGGCGCGCTCGGTGGCCTGGTCGCCGTCGGCGGTGAAGCGCAGCGGCCGCTGGTCGCGCGTGGCGGCCACGTAGGCGACCTCACTGGTGGCGAGCCCATTGCCGGCTGCCCAGCCTCGCAGGTGCTCCAGGGCGGCGGCCAGCTTGTCAGGGCGGACCGGCGCCAGCTGTTCCAGGCACTCCACGCGCCCCTGCCGCCAGCGGTCGACCGCGCTCTGCGGCAGCCAGCCGATCGCCGCGAGCACGCCGACGGGGGAGACCGACCCGTCGCGGGCCAGCAGGGCCTCCGCGGCCGCGACGACCCGGCGTTCCAGCCTGGACCGCGGCCGGGTGCCACTGACAGCGTCTGGGGACATGACCCGAAATGATAGTGCGGCGTGACGGCCGGTCACGCCTGCGGCGTTGGGGCACGTCGAGCACCAGGCCCCGGCGTCGCGCCTCGGCCTGGATCTCGGGCGGCATCGACCGGATGTCGACCAGTACGGTAGGAGTTCCACCACAGGCGTAGGGACTGATCGCCTCGTTCGTCCGGGCGCCGCTGTTGGAGGCAGTCTTGCGGAGTTGGCAGGCAGCCTCAGCAGTTCGCCCGTCGCGACCTCCTGCACCGCCTGCGGCTATGCCTGGACCAGGAAGGTGAAGTTGCCGGGCCCAACGGAACGCTCCAACGTCTGCAGCACGGCGTCGGCCTTGTCGTGCGGGCCCTGGACGAAGAAGGGCTTGCCGTCGCGCCCGAAGCTGATGGCGCTCGGGCCCGCCCACGACCCCAGCTGGTCGGTGGTCGCCGTAAAGCCCCGGGCGGGCTCGAACCCAAGGCTGCGCGCGTACTCGACCGCGCCGAACACCAGGTGCTGGGCCAGCTCCGGCGGCGCCTTGAGCGGTCCGGCCTGGTAGGCGGCGAAGAACGAGCTACGAAAGTCGGCAGCGCGGCGCTCGTCCATGACGCGTGGGCCGACCACGTCCTAAACCCCCAGGCAGTAGACGTCGACCAGCCAGCCGCACAGGCGCAGCCTGCCGTAGCGCTCCTGCCGCGTGACCAGCACGCTGACCAGGCCCAGGGCTTCGGCGTCCGCGGCGTCGACATCGGGCCAACCGGGATGACCCTCGACGGAGAGCCCCAGGCTCCACCCAGGGCTCACCCAGCAGCCGGCGAGCTTGCGCTCGGACGCACCGGCGTGGGCTTCGGCGGCGATGTCCCCAACCAGGGGGACCACCTGTGCGGGCCGCAGGCCAAGGGCACGGGCAATCTCCTTTGGAGTGCGGCCGGTCGCGCGCAGCGCGCGCACCCGGTCCACCAGCTCCTCGCCGTCCATGCCGGCATCGTTCATGGCCCTGGCGAGAGCTGTCAAAGCACGCACGCTGCATCCCGCAAGCCGGAGCCGCCCAAGAGCGCCGGCAGTTCGGCCGCGGGCATGCAGCGCCTCCAAGGCGAGCGCGCGGCCCGGCTCGGCGAGCGCAACCCACCTGCTGCGTCAGTTCCCGCCAGCGCGGCGCAGGCCGAGCACCTCCAGCAGCCATAGCGGGTCGACCAGCTGGCCGCGGACAGTCTACGGTCCGGCGATCGGCCGCTGGCCAGCTCTCACCCACCGCCCAGCGCCGACCTCCTCCACCAGCGTCGCCTCGGTGACCTCGCCGGCCTCCCCCAGCAGCAGCAGCAGCGCCAATTCGGTGACCATCGCGGCGAAGTCGTGGCCCCTGCCGAGCCGGTGCGCGACCGCATACCACAGCGCCTCGGGGTCGCTGGCCAGGGCCCGGCCGGCGCGTGGCCATCAGCCGCCGTCCCGAGCGGCGCACCGCGCCAAGGTCGCGGGCCAGATCGCGCAGCATCCACAGCTCGAACACGTCGTCATCGCCGCGCGGCGGGTCCGGCAGCGGGTGCCAGCCGAAGCGGCGGACCGCCTCGATCACGGTTGGATGGTGAGGTTGACGACCTGGTCAGCGCAATGCCCCGCCCCTCGCCAGCCCGTGTCAGCAGCCAGCGCAGCGGGGCCAGTGCCTCCTCCCAGCCGGGCGGGATCGGGACCGGCAGCAGCGGCCTGCCGGCCAACCGCGAAAGCACCGGGTCGACCAGCGCCCGCCGGGCCTCACCACGGCTGCGCGCCCACCACTGAGCCGTTCGCCACCACCACCACCAGCCAGCTCCGCCCATCCAGCTCCGGCCCCGGCAGCCGCCAGGTGCCGGCAGGCGACCGCCTGCTGGGCCGCGCGCCAGCCCCTGGCGCCGGGGCGCAGCTTGCCGCCGGCGACCCCGCAAGCTCCAGCGCCGCCGCCACCGAGACGAAGGCGCCGGCCTCTTGCTCGCCCATCACCGGCCCCCAGACGAACCACAGCCGCGGCCCGGGCAGGTCGGGCAGCTCCACCCCGGAGCGCTCCTGCGCCCGGCGGCACTCTCGGAAGCCCTCCCGGCCGCCGCCCTCGTAGGCTGCAGCACCGCGGCGGTCTGGGGCCCACGGCAGATCGCCGTGTAGCGGGCCAGCCCGACCAGCTCCAGCAACCGTCCCAGCGAAGCGGCGATGTGCAGCTTGCCTCCGATCCGTCAGCCACTTGCGCGCCAGCTCGTGCCACAGGAACGCCTGCAGCCCGTGCTGGGTGATGGCCTGCAGCCCCGGTCCCACGTCAGCGAACCCAGCGCCGC
>DATLQA010000283.1:0-2414 GCA_035535495.1 Actinomycetota bacterium
GCCGACCGAGCAGGGGCACCCCACGGGGTGCCCCTGCCGGCGTCTGAACGCCTCGCTGAGCAAGCGCAGGTACAGCGGCGGCCGGCTACAGCTCGACCAGGAGCGGCCGCGATGAGCGGCGCGTCAACCGCTCGGGCCCACCACCGGCGCGGCGGCCGTCTCGCCGAGGTTATCGGAACATCGCTCGGGCATCAGGGCGGGGCCTCTTCGTGCCTGGCCAGGGCCGGACTCGCCCAGGGCTCCAGCTCGGTGCCGGCGGCGCTGCGCGGCTGCCGGGCGCTGGCCAACAGCACGCACCCGACGGCGCTGAGGGCGCCGCACAGTAGCAGCGCCGCCCGGTAGCCGAGAGCTTGGGCCGTGGCGCCGGCGAGGATGCCGGAGATCAGCGAACCGGTCGTGAGGGTGTTGGCGAACAGCGCGGTCGCCCGCCCGGTGGCCCGGGGGAGCAGGTCTTGCACGTAGGTGATGCCGAGCGCGCCCGCCACGGCGAGGGCCACGCCCCGGGCCACCTGGGTGCCGATCAGCAGCGGCATGCTGGAACTGGCCGCGACGAGCAGGAAGTAGGCCACGAACAACACCATGCCCAGCAGGATCACCCGCTGCTTGCGCACTCGGGCCGGCAGCAGCATCAGGCTCAACGCCGCCGGGACCTCCACCAGAGCGCACACACTGAACAGCAACCCGACATCGCGGTCGGGACGCTCCAGCGTCCTGGTGAGGTAGAGCGGCAGGGCGACCGAGCCGGAGAGCATCGCGGTGTGGAACAGCGTGAAGCTGGCCACTACCAGCAGCATCGGCCGGGTCAACCGGGTACGCGCACGGGTACGCGCATCGCCCCCCGCCGCGCGCGGGGCCGCGGCCGGTGTCGCACCGAGCAGCAGCAACGGCACGGCGACCAGCGCGAACGCCAGGGCGGTGAGCGCCATCAGCCCCCGGTATCCCTGCCAGGCCAGCACGGCCGCGCCGATCATGGGACCGATGGCCCAGGCCAGCGACCACACCGACCGCAGCGCGGGCGTGCCCCGCCCGGCGGCGCCGGCGACCGACAGGTCGAGATGCGTCCGGGCCAGGGTGAACAACTGCGGGAACGCCGCCATGCCGGCGCCGAGGAACGCCGCCGCGATGAGGAGCAGCAGGGCGAACCTGGTGGTCGTGGTCAGCGCCAGGTAGCCGACCGCCGGGGCCGCCAGCGCGATGAACGCCGGCCCCCGGCTGGCGGACCGGTCGTAGCGGCGGCCGAGCCAGGTGCTCACGGCAAGGCCGCTGACCGCGATGACCGACATGAATACGCCCACCTGCAACGGCGAAAGCTGCGCCTCGTCGGCGCCGAAGAGCACCAGATAGGGCCCGATCATGGAGTCGGCAATCCCCAGCAGCAGGACGCTGACCAGCAGTTGAGGCAGCTTGGAACCGCTTGGGGAGCCCGGGCCGGGGGTCATCCACCACCCGTTCCCTCGATCGGCCCGACGATAACCACCGAAAGCAGGGCTGACCTGCGTCTTCGCAGGCTGCTCGCGACTCCTGGACACTCCAAGCATACCGAGTAGAATACTGAGTATACTGCTTGGAGGTGGTCATGAGCGTCAGGCACGCGCTGCTGGCCTTGCTCAGCGAGGGACCGAAGTACGGCCTGCAGCTGCGGCATGAGTTCGAGTTGGGGACCGGGGAGGTCTGGCCGCTCAATGTCGGGCAGGTCTACACGACCCTCCAGCGGCTCGAACGCGACGGGCTGGTGGCCTCCACCGACGGCGAGGACGAGAGCCTGCAGAAGGGCTACAGGATCACTCCGGCCGGCAGCCGTGAGCTCGCCACGTGGCTGCGGACCCCGCCGGACACCTGGCCACCGCCACGCGACGAGCTGGTGATCAAGGTCCTGGTGGCGCTGCGGCTGCCGGGCGTGGAGGTGCGGGAGCTCATCCAGGTGCACCGCCGGCACCTGATTGAGCTGATGCAGCGCTACACCCATCTCAAGGCGGAGGCCTCCGAGCACGACGTGGGACTGGCCCTGGTTGCCGACGCCGAACTGTTCCGGCTGGAGGCGGTCGTCCGCTGGCTGGACGCCGCCGACACCCGGCTGGCCGGCCTCCCGGCCGCCCGCCCGGCTGCGGCGCCACCTGCGGCCCCTCGACGGCGGCGCCGCCGGGTGGAGGCTGGCCGATGACCATGCTGCTGGAGCTGCGGCAGGTGTGGAGGATCTACGGGTCGGGACCGGCCCGGGTGCAGGCTCTGCGCGAGATCGACCTGGCGGTCGAGGGCGGCGAGCTGGTGGCGGTCATGGGGCCGAGCGGCTCCGGCAAGAGCACGCTGCTTGCGATCGCCGGCAGCCTGGAGGAGCCCAGCAGCGGCGAGGTGCTGGTGAGCGGGTCGGCGCTGTCGGGCATGACGCCGAACCAGCGGGCCCGGCTCCGCCGCCG
>DATLQA010000284.1:0-2284 GCA_035535495.1 Actinomycetota bacterium
GCTTCAGCGCCGGGTGCGGGCCGCCCAGTTCTACCTGCTGGCCAGCGCCCGCCCGGATGTCGACTGGAGCATCAGCCCGGTCGGCCTGTCGGCCGGCGGCTACAACAACCACGTCTTCTGGGACGCCGAGACGTGGATGTACCCGGCGCTGCTCGCCCAGCACCCGGCCGAGGCGAGCACCGTCGTGGACTACCGCTACCGCACCCGCGCCGGCGCGCGCCGCAACGCGCAGCGGACCGGCTACGCCGGGCAGCGCCACGCCTGGGAGAGCGCCCTCACCGGGGACGAGGTGACCCCCACCTGGGCGGAGACCGGGCGGCTGGAGCAGCACGTCACCGCCGACGTGGCCCTGGCCCAGTGGCAGTACTACCTGGCCACCGGCGACCAGGGGTGGCTGCGCGCCCGCGGCTGGCCGGTCCTGCAGGGCGCGGCGGACTTCTGGGCCAGCCGGGCCGAACAGGGCGGCGACGGCAGCTACCACATCAACCAGGTCGAGGGGCCGGACGAGCAGAACTGGCCGGTCGACGACTCGGCCTACACCAATGCCACCGCGAAGCTGACACTGGAGCTCGCCACCCGCGCCGCCCGGCTGCTCGGGCTGGCTGTCCCGGCCCGCTGGAGCCAGGTCGCCGGCGGCCTGGTGGTGCTGGCGCCGACGCCGCTCGGCGGGCTGCCCGCGGTGCGGCCGGAGTTCCGCGCCTACGCCGGCCAGCAGGTCAAGCAGGCCGACGTCGTGCTGCTGACCTACCCGTGGGAGCTCCCGCAGCCCGCCGAGGTGGACCGCTCGGACCTGGACTACTACACGCCGCGCTACGACCCGGACGGGCCGGCGATGACCGACTCGGTGAACAGCATCATCGCGGCGCAGCTGGGGATCGGCTGCTCGGCATGGACCTACACCCGGCGCAGCCTGGACCCGTTCGTGAAGGCGCCGTTCGAGCAGTTCACCGAGGCCCGCAGCGGCCAGGGGGTCTTCACGTTCCTCACCGGCGAAGGCGGCTTCCTGCAGGAGTTCCTGTACGGCTACACCGGCATGCGCTGGCGGGAGGACCACCTGCGGCTGGACCCGATGCTGCCGCCCCAGCTCGCCGACGGGCTGCGCCTCACCGGCCTGCGCTGGCGGGGGCGGCTGTTCGACGTCGCCCTGGGCCCATCGACGTCCACGCTGACGTTGCGCTCGGGCGCCCCCGTGCTGGTGGAGACGCCGGCCGGGACGCGCACGGCTTCGGTGGGCGCGCCGCTGAGCATGCCGACCCGCACGGCGGGACCCGACGGTGACAACCTGGCCCGCTGCCGGCCGGTGACGGCGAACGCCGCCGACCCCAGCGCCCCGGCCGTCGCGGCGGTCGACGGCAGCACCGTCACCGCGTGGACACCGGGCACCGACCCGGCCACCCCGAGCACGCTGACCGTGCGCCTCGCCGGCACCCCGACACTCCGCCAGGCCACGCTCACCTGGCTGGACGCCCGGCCGCTGGCGCCGTACCAGGTACAGGTACGCACGGCGGGCGCCTGGCGGACGGTGGCGAGGGTGCCCGCCACGGCGGACATGGTCGACAAGGTCACCTTCGGGCCTGTAGCCGGCGACGCCGTCCGCCTGCTGATCCCGGCGACCCGCTTCGGCGGCCAGGGTCCCAAGCTCGCGGAGCTGGCCGTGAGCTGAGCGACCGCCGCCAGACGGCGGCCATTCGCACGGAGCCTGCCTGGTCGCATAGCGTCGCGCCATGGACGTCGCCCCTGACGCTGCACGGCGTTTTCTCGTCACCCGGCAGATGCTCGGGCCCGCGCGTTCGGTCGAGGGTGGGCCCGATGGGGTGCTCGAGGTCTTCCGTCGGCTCGGTTCGATCCAGTTCGACCCGCTGTCGGTCGCGGGGCGCAACCACGATCTGGTGCTCCACGCGCGGGTCGCCGGCTACCACCCCGCCTGGTGCGACGCTCTCTACCAGCGGCGCGAGCTGTTCGAGGCGTACAACAAGGGGCTTTCGCTCGTCCTCATGAGCGACCTCCCATGGTTCCGCGCAAGCTTGAGCGTGAGCTTGCCGCGCCTCCTCGCCGAGCACGCCGAGGTCGGCGAGCAGGTGCTCGAGCGGATCCGCGCCGAGGGCCCACTCTCCGCGCTCGACTTCGAGCGTCGGCGCGGGCAGCTGGTCGACTGGTTCGGCGCTCCCACGAACGTCGTGCGCGCGGTGCTCGAGGCGTACGCCGCGACCGGGGTGCTCGGTCTCGCTCGGCGGGACGGCAACCGCCGCTACTACGACCTGATCGAGCGACTGCTGCCCCCCGA
>DATLQA010000285.1:0-7709 GCA_035535495.1 Actinomycetota bacterium
GGTGACCGGGGCGGCTCGCTCCGGCTCGACCTGCGCGAGCCCACCCACCTGGAACTGCTCCGCCGCTACGGCCCGTTCGCGCCAGGGACGCTGGTGTACGCCCGCGGTCTGGCCGAGCCCGTCCTGAGCACGGTGGCCGCCGATGAAGGCCCGGCGCCCCGGGTGGTCCTGCACGTGACCACCGACGAGCTGGAGCGCGTCCGGCGGGCCCTGGCCCGGCTGGGGATCAACGAGCCGCTGCTGCCGCGCCGGGCCCGCGCGCGGGCCCGGCGTCGCTGACCGTCCCACCGCCTGACGGCCGGGACCTCGCCGCCACCGGCGGCCGTTGCACCGGCACCCGGCGGAGGAGCGGGGCCAGCAGCAGGGAGGCGCCGAACAGGCCGGCGGCGACCAGGACGATCGACGCGCCGGCGGCGACCCGGACGTGCTGCGAGAGGGTCAGCCCGACCACCGCGCTGGCCACGCCGAGGGCCGGCGCGAGGACCATGGCGAGGCCGAGACGGTCGGTCCACAGCCGCGCGGTGGCGGCCGGCGCGACCACCAGCGCGACGGCGAGCATGGCGCCGACCGCCGGGAGGGCGGTCACCAGCGTGAGCTGGATGCACAGGACCAAGGCGAGGTCGAGCACGGCCACCGGGTAGCCGAGGGCGGCCAGCCCGTTCCGGTCGAACGCTCCGAGCACCAGCTCCTTGTGGAGTGCGGCGAGCACCGCCAGCACCAGCAGCCCGGTGACCGCGGTGGCGACCAGGTCGCCCTCCTGCACCGTGAGGATCGAGCCGACCAGGAAGGCGGACACGTCCCGGGAGAAGCCAGGCTGGGCGGAGAGCAGCAGCACCCCGAGGGCGAACGCGCCGGCCAGGACCACCCCGACGGCGCTGGTCTCCTCGACCCGCTCGCGCGCCCCGAGCCCGACCACCGCGAGCGCCACCACCACCCCGAACAGGCCCGCGCCGACGAGCAGGTTCAGGCCGAGGAGCTCGGCGAGCACCGCGCCGGGGAAGGTCGCGTGGGCCAGCGCCACGGTGAGGAAGGGCAGCCGGCGCAGCAGCACGTACACCCCGACCAGCCCGCAGAAGCCGCCCGCCAGCACCGCCTCCACCAGGGCGCGCCTGGCGAAGCCGTCCGCGAACACCTCCGCCAGCCAGCTCACGGACCGACCACCCGATCCTCCGGGGGGGCAAACCCCGCCCCCCCGGACACCCCCAGGCGCGGCCGAGGCTGCCGGCGGGCGAGGGCGGTGGCGGCGAGCACCGCGAGGAAACCGGCGACCAGCACCACCACGATGGTGGCGCCGGCGGCGAGGCGGACGCCGCCGCTGACCGAGAGGTGGTAGCTGGCCAGCAGCCCACCCCACCCGGCGAGGACGCCGGACAGGCAGGCGAGGACGGTCATCCCCGCCACCCGCCCGGCCAGCAGCCTGGCACTGGCCGCCGGGACGATCAGCATGGCCACCACCAGCACGGTGCCGACCGCCTTGACCGCCGCCACCACGACCAGGGCGATCAGCAGGTTGAGGGCGAGGTCGAGGGCGACGCCCGGGTAGCCCATCGCGCTCGCGCCCTCCGGGTCGAAGGAGCGGAGCACCAGCTCCTTGCCGATCACCGCGAGGACGCCGAGCACCACCACGGTGAGCACCAGGGTGGTGAGCAGGTCGGCCCGGTCGACGGTGAGGATCCGTCCGAACAGGAACAGGGTGAGGTCGCTGGTGTAGCTGCGCTGCCGCGAGACCAGGACGACCCCGACCGAGAACAGCGAGGTCAGCACGATGGCGATGGCCGCGTCGGAGGCGACGCGGCGGTTCGTCGCCAGGATGGTCAACAGCACCGCGGTCAGGACGCCGAAGGCGAGCGCCCCCAGCGCCAGGGACCAGCCGGCCAGGTGGGCGATGACCACCCCGGGGAAGACCGTGTGGGTGAGCGCGTCGGTCATGAAGGCCAGCCGGCGCAGCACCACGAAGACCCCCGCCACCCCGGTGAGCACCCCGAGCAGCAGCACCTCCGCCATGGCCCGCTGCATATAGGGGAGCCGGAACGGCTCCAGCAGCAGCTCGCTCACTGGCGCGCGACGATCACGCCCTCGCCGCCGAGCTCGATCGCCTGGCCGCCGTAGGCGGCGCGCAACAGCTCGGGGGTGAGGGTCCGCGCCAGCGGCCCGAACCCGACCTGATGCCGGTTGAGCAGGCAGACCTCGTCGCAGGCAAGGTGGGCGAGGGCGAGGTCGTGGGTGGCGACCACCACCGCCGCGCCGTCCTCCCGCAGCCGTCCGAGCGCCGCCAGCAGGAGCTGCTGGGAGACGGCGTCCACCCCGTTGGTCGGCTCGTCCAGCAGGAGCAGGCGTGGCTCCTGGGCGATGGCGCGTGCCAGCAGGACCCGCTGCCGCTGGCCGCCCGAGAGGATGCCGAAGCGGGTGGCGGCCTCGCCGGCCAGGCCGACCGCGTCCAGCGCGGACCGGGCGGCCGCCCGGTCCACCCGCCCGGGCCGGCGCACCCAGCCGATCCTCGGGTAGCGGCCCATCAGCACCACCTGCAGGGCGGAGACCGGGAACTCGGGGTCGAGGGCGTCGGCCTGGGGGACGTAGGCGACCTCGCGCCTGGCCGCCCGGGGCGGCCTGCCGAGCACCGAGATCGATCCGCGGACCACCGGCACCAGGCCGAGCACGGCCTTGATGAGGGTGGTCTTGCCGGCGCCGTTCGGCCCGATCAAGGCGACCGCCTGCCCGCGGCCGACGCTGCCGTTGACGTCCTCCACCACCGGCACCCGGTCGTAGGCGAGGGCGGCGTGCCGGATCTCCAGGACCGGCTGGTCAGGCGCCACTCAGCGCGCCCACGATGGTGTTGGTGTTGTGCTTCATCATGCCCAGGTAGGTGGCGCCGTCGGAGCCGGCCGGGCCGAGCCCGTCGCCGTAGAGCGCGTCCTGGCCGGTGACCACCCGGACGCCCGCCTCCCTGGCGACCGTCTCGGCCGTCTTCGGAGGCAGCTCGGCCTCGGAGAAGATCGCCTTCACCTTGGCCGCCTTGACCTTGGCCACCAGCTCGCGCAGGTCGGCGCCTGACAGCTCGGCGGAGGTGTCGAAGCTGGGGATGACCGAGCCGACCAGTTCCAGCCCGTAGCGGTCCACGTAGTAGCCGAAGGCGTCGTGGTCGGTGACCAGCTTGCGGTTGGCGAGGCCGTCGATGCGGCGGGCGATGTCGGCGTCGAGGGCGTCGAGCCGCGAGGCGTAGGCGGCGAGGTTGGCCCGGTAGGTGGCCGCGTCGGTGGGGTCGGCCGCGGCCAGGGCCGCGGCGATGTTGCCGACCATCACCTTGGCGTTGCGCGGGTCGTGCCAGATGTGCGGATCGGGCCCGCCCGCCTCACCGGCGCCCCGGCGCAGCTCGACGCCCTTGCTGGCGTCGACCACCGGGCCGGAGAAGCCGGCGCTCTTGATGGTGTCGTCGAGCCACTTCTCGAGGCCGACGCCGTTGGCGACCACCACGTCGGCCCTGGCGATCGCGTCCAGGTCGGCGGGGGACGGCTCGTAGTCGTGGGCGTCGACGTTCGGCTTGAGGATGCCGGTCAGGGCGACCTTGTCGCCGCCGATCACGCGCACGAAGTCCTGCACGGGGGTGGTGGTCGCCACCACCTGGAGCCGCCCGGAGCGGTCGCCGGCCCCGCTGCGCCCGCCGTCACCGCAGCCGGCGGCGAGCAGGACGGCGACGCACGCGAGCAGCGGGATCAGGCGGGTGCGCATGGTGGCTCCTGCTGGGCGCCTCGACGACGAACATGCCAATGAAAATCGTTCTCACTCTACCCCGTCAAGTCGGGTCCCGGGCACGGTGCGACCGTCTCGGCGATGATGGAGCCGACCGCCCCCGCCCTGGCCGGCGACGTGAGCCGGCAGGCAGGAGCCGACCGGTGCCCTCCGTCTCCACCGCGACCCTGTTCTTCGCCCTGCTGGCCGTGGCCGCCCAGCTCGCCCTGGCGACGCTGGTCGTCGCGGCGCTGGCGGCGCGGTCCTGGCCGGCGGCGGCGCGCCTGCGCGCCGCCCTGGCGGCGGCACCCGACGAGCTGCTCCGCCTGGCCTTCGTGGTCGCGCTGGTGGCCACGCTCGGCAGCCTCTACCTGTCCGAGGTGGCGGGCCTGGTGCCGTGCACGCTCTGCTGGTTCCAGCGGGCGGCCATGTACCCGCTCGCGGTCGTGCTCGGGGTGGCGGCGTTCCGCCGCGACCTCGCCGTCCGTCCCTACGCGATCGCCCTCGCCGGCGCCGGCACGGCCATCTCCACCTACCACTACCTGCTGGAGCGCTTCCCGGCCCTCGACGCCGGCGCGTGCGACCCTGACAACCCGTGCACCCTGACCTGGGTGTGGCGGTTCCACTACCTCTCCATCCCGCTCATGGCAGGCACCGCCTTCACCCTGGTCGCGGCGGTGCTCCTGCTTGCCGGCCCGCGCCCGGCCGAGGCGGAGGGCGGGCAACCCGCCGCTCGGACGGCGGGTCCCGACCGGGGCCTGGTGCGCCTCGCGACCGGCGCCCTCGCCCGCCCGGGCGCCGGACCGCCACTGGTCAGGGGGGCGGTGGCGGTGGTCGTGCTGGCCGCGCTGCTGGCTGGGGTGGTCGGCGGGCGCACCGGCGTCGTCCCGCGGGCCACGGCCGCCGCCGACCTGCCCCAGAACCGGCCGGTGCAGGTCGGCGGCGAGCCGCTGGCCGTCCTGGAGGAGACCGGCGCCGACCAGGCGGTCGGGCGGACCGCGCCGGAGCTGCGCGGCGCCTCGTTCGACGGCACGCCGGTGACGGTGACCCGCGACGGCACCCCCAAGGCGGTCGTCTTCCTGGCGCACTGGTGCCCCCACTGCCAGGAGGAGGTGCCGGTGCTGGTCCGCTGGCTCGGCAACGGCCGGCTGCCGCCCGGCGTCGAGCTGTACGCGGTGTCCACCGCGGTCCGGCCGGAGCTGGCCGGCTACCCGCCCTCGGCCTGGCTGCGCGAGGCCGGCTGGCCCGCGCCGGTGCTCGCCGACGACCCGCAGGGGAGCGCGGCGACCGCGTTCGGCCTCTCCGGCTTCCCCTTCTTCGTGCTGCTCGACGGCCAGGGGAAGGTGGCCGCCAGGGCCAGCGGAGAGCAGTCCCCGCGGGACCTCGACCGGCTGCTCGCCCGGATCGCACCCGAGGCCCGCTGAGCTGGAACGCCTCGCGGGCGACCTGCCTGCTCAGCTCCGCCCTGCCCGCGGGAACCAACGGATGCCGCGCGTGGTTCCTTCACCGGAGAAGCGCAGTCTCGACGGCAAGGAGCGATCGATGCGGAGAGCGCGTGGAGCGCGCGCGGCTGGGTTGATTCTGTCGGGGGCGCTGGCATTGCTGCTGGCCTCCTGCAGCGGCCTCGGGCAGGACAAGGCGCCCGAGCAGGCCCCCGCACAGCCTGTCTACACCACCCAGCCGCTGGCGCAGCAGCCCGCCCAGCCTCAGCAGCCCGCGGCCGCCTTCAAGGTCGCCCAGTCGCAGTTCGGTGCGATCCTGACCGACGTGCAGGGCCGCACGCTCTACGGGTTCACCAAGGACACGCAGGGCAAGAGCACCTGCTACAAGGCCTGCGCGCAGGCGTGGCCACCGGTCGTCGCCCAGGTCCAGCCGCAGCCCGGCCAGGGGCTCAACCCCGCCCTGCTCACCGCCATCCCGCGGCAGGACGGCACCATGCAGGTCATCTACGGCAAGTGGCCGCTCTACTACTTCACCGGTGACCAGCAGGCCGGGCAGACCAACGGCCAGGGCTCCAAGGGCGTCTGGTTCCTGGTCGGCGCCAACGGCAAGCTCATCAAGACCGCCGCCGGCGGCGCGAACGGCGGTGCCGGTGCCACCCAGACCACCGCTGGTGGCGGCTACGGCTACGGCGGCTAGGAAGCACTCGCTCCCAGCGGGCACGCGCGGCCCGGGCATCCTGCCCGGGCCGCGGCGCGTCCGGGGTCAGCTCGCGGTCAGGGAGGTCGGCACGGCGCTGGTCTCCGCGTCCACGTCGAACGGGAGGGAGCGGGCGTCCTCCATGCCTGGACGCCAGGCGGCCACCGCGCTCACCGCCTCGCCGTGGGCGAAGAAGAAGAGCCAGCCGCTGGAGCTCCAGGTCAGGCAGGGCAGGCAGCCGGTCGGGGAGGCCCCCTCCGAGCCGGGCAGGGCGGCGGCCGTGCCGGCGTCCGCGTCGACGACGGCCAGCCCGGGCGAGGACGGGGCGGCCAGGCGGACGAACACGGCCAGGCTGCGGCCGTCGGGGGCGAACGCGCCCATCCGGTGGCAGCACGCGGCCGGGAGCAGGGCCTCGGCGCCCAGCGCGAGCCAGTCGGGCACGCCTGACGGCGGTTGCACCACCCGCCTGCCGCCGCCGGCCAGGTCGACCAGGTGCAGCCCGTCGGTCCCGAGCCAGGCGACCAGGCTGCCGTGGGTGTCCACGAACTGCGCCTTCTCCGCCAGGCGCCGCGTGCCGCCGTTCTCCCGGTTCACCAGCACGAGGTTGTCGTCCAGGTCGGTGGCGATCACCCCCTGGGGCGTGACGGCCACCGGCGCGGTGCGGTAGGAGAGCGTCCGGCGGGCCAGGCGCTGCCCGCCGGGGAGCTGGACCTGGTCCATCAGGTAGGTCTGCTCGGGATTGCCGAAGCGGGAGGTGACCAGCCAGACCCGGTCGGGTTCGAGCGCCGGGAGCACGGTGCTGACCGGACCAAGCTCCCGTCTCGGCCCTTGCCGACCGGCGGGCACCACCCACGCCTCCTCCCGCGGCTCCACCATCACGGTGAAGCGGCCCTGGCGCCACACCTGGATACGCTCGGCGGGCGGCTGCGGGATCCGGGTGACCCCGCCGGCGTGCGGGTCGAGGATGAGGACCTGGCGGCCACCGAAGGTCAGCCGGGTCCCGTCCGAGCCAGGCAGTGCCAGCGCGGGTGGGCCGGCCCTGGCGGGCTCGGTCGGGGCCGAGGGCGCGATCGGCTCGGAGAGCCCGCCGGTGACCGTCCAGCGCGCCAGCACCAGGCCGCCGAGGATCACCACCAGCAGCAGCAGCGCTCGCCGGCTCTCGGGACGCATTGGCCCCGGTATCCAGCTGGGGCGGGACGGAGGGGACCCGTCCTCCACGTCGTTGTGCATCGCGCCCGCAGGCTCCTTCGGTCCACGCCTACCCGCCAGCCATCATGCCGCTCCCGAGAGCGACTGGCCAGGCTGGGCAGCCCGGCGCCTACAAAGCCGGATGCCCGGGGCGGCGGCACGCCGCCCCGGGCATCCACCCGCGCGAGGACGCTGTCCCAGGCTCAGACCTTGGCCGGGGCCGGCTCGGCCTCCTCCGACCCGATGCCGGTGAGCGCGCGCACGCGCAACTCCTCGTAGCGCTCCTCCGAGGCCGGTTCGCGCGACAGGATGGTGCCGAGCCAGGCGGCGAGGAACCCGATCGGGATCGAGACGATGCCGGGGTTCTCCAGCGGGAACAGCGGGTCGGCGTCCTTGAGGAACAGGCCCTTGGCCCCGATCACGCTCGGACCGATCGCCACCAGGAGCAGGCAGGAGAACAGCCCGACCAGGATGCCGACCACCGCGCCGTTGGTGTTGAACCGCTTCCAGTACAGCGAGAACAGGATCGTCGGCAGGTTGGCGCTGGCCGCCACCGCGAACGCGAGCCCCACCAGGAAGGCCACGTTCATGCCGCGCGCGAACGACGCCAGCACGATGGCGATCGCCCCGATGAACAGGGCGGTGATGCGGGCCAC
>DATLQA010000286.1:0-43151 GCA_035535495.1 Actinomycetota bacterium
GAGGATCTCCACGGTGGTGGTCTTGCCGGCGCCGTTCGGGCCGAGCAGGGCGAACACCTCCCCGGCGCCCACCTCGAGGTCGAGGCCGTCGACGGCCACCACCTCCCGGTACCGCTTGCGGAGTCCCCGCACGCCGATGACCTGCTCCACCGCTCCTCCTCGGGCCGCGTCCGACGACCGCCCAAGCATGCGGCGGGAACGGCCTGGCGGCAGCGGCCGTCCGGTGGAAACTCGGGCTCGCCGTCCGGTGGAGCGGCCGCTCCACCGAACGGTTGACGCCGCCGCGGCGGCGCTCGCGCGGGGTCTCAGGCGGCGAGCCGGGCGACGACCTCGCCGTGCAGGAACATGCCCCGTTCGGTGAGCGCGACGCCGGGGCCCGGAGCGAGCAGGCCGGCCCGGCGCAGCTCGGCGACGGGCGCCCCGGTGGGGTCGATCCCGAGCCGCTCGGCCTCGGCCTGGTCGAGACCGTCGGCGGTGCGCAGCCGCAGGGCGAGCAGCTCGAAGGCGGCCTGCTCGCCGTCCAGGCGCTCCTCCCCGGCGGTCGGCCGCCTGCCCGCGGCGAGCGCGGCCAGGTAGGCGGGCACCCCCGGACCGTTCCAGCGCCGCACCCCGCCGGTGAACTCGTGCGCCCCGGCACCCAGGCCGAGGTACGGCCCGCGCCGCCAGTAGGTGAGGTTGTGCCGGCTGGCCCGCGACGGCAGCGCACCCCGCCGATGGGGTGCCCCCGCCAGGACCGGGTCTCTGGCCCAGTTGGACACCTCGTAGTGGCGCCAGCCGGACGCGGCGAGCACGGCGCAGGCGGTCTCGTAGCGGTCGGCCAGCAGGTCCTCGTCGGGCTCGGCCATGCGGCCGTCCGCCACCATCCGGCCGAACCGGGTCGCCGCCTCGATGGTGAGGGCGTAGGCCGACAGGTGGTCCGGGCCGAGCGCGACCGCCGCGGCCAGGCTGTCCGCCCAGGAGGCGTCGTCCTCGGACGGGCAGCCGAAGATCAGGTCGAGGTTGAGCGCCTCGACGCCGGCGCGGCGCAGCGCCGCCACCGCCTGCCCGACGCGGGCGGGTCCGTGCGTCCGCCCGAGCGCCGCCAGCACCCCCTCGTCGAAGCTCTGCGCGCCGAGGGAGACGCGGGTCACGCCGGCCTCGACCAGGCCGTCGGCGACCGCCTGGTCGACCGTCTCCGGGTTGGCCTCGACCGTCACCTCCACGTCGGGGGCGAACGGGAGCAGCTCCCGCAGCCGTTCGAGGAGCCGGCCGAGGTCGCCCGCTGGCAGCAGCGTCGGCGTCCCCCCGCCGATGAACACGCTGGTGACCGTCGACGGCTCCGGACCGGTCGCGGCCACCGCCAGCTCGGCCTCGGCGAGCAGCGCGGCGGCGTACGGCCGCCGCAGCCCCTCCATGCCGGTGTAGGTGACGAAGTCGCAGTAGTGGCAGCGGCTGAGGCAGAACGGCACGTGCGCGTAGACCCCGAAGAGCCCGGTGGCCTCCATGGCCAGACCAGGGCGGGACGGGGCGACGGCGGTCATCGCGTCTCGGAATCATCGGTGCGCAGGGCGGCCACGAACGCCTCCTGCGGCACCTCGACCCGGCCGATCTGCTTCATGCGCCGCTTGCCCTCCTTCTGGCGCTCCAGCAGCTTGCGCTTGCGGGTCACGTCGCCGCCGTAGCACTTGGCCAGCACGTCCTTGCGCCGCGGCGAGATCGTCTCCCTGGCGATCACGCGCGACCCGATCGCCGCCTGGATGGCGACCTCGTACAGCTGCCGCGGGATCAGCCGCCTGAGCCTGGTGACCATCGCCCGGCCGTAGGCGTATGCCTTGTCCTTGTGGACGATCGCCGAGAAGGCGTCCACCGGCTCGCCCTGCAGGAGCACGTCCACCTTGACCAGGCTCGCCTCGCGGTAGCCGCTGGGCTCGTAGTCCAGCGAGGCGTAGCCGCGCGTGCGCGACTTCAGCTGGTCGAAGAAGTCGAAGATGATCTCGGCGAGCGGGAGCTGGTAGCGCAGCTCGACCCGCTCCTCCGAGAGGTACTCCATGGTGTCGAGCACCCCGCGACGGCCCTGGCAGAGCTCCATCACCGCGCCGATATAGTCGGCCGGGCAGAGCACCATCCCGGCGACGAACGGCTCCTCGATCCGGTCGATCAGGTTCTGGTCGGGCAGCTCGCTGGGGTTGGAGACCATGATCGTCTCGCCGGTGACCATGGTGACCCGGTAGGCGACGTTGGGTGCGGTGGTGATCAGCGCCAGGTCGAACTCGCGCTCCAGCCGCTCGCGCACGATGTCCATGTGCAGCAGGCCGAGGAAGCCGCAGCGGAAGCCGAAGCCGAGCGCCGCCGAGGTCTCGGGCTCGTAGACCAGGGCGGCGTCGTTCAGCCGCAGCCGGTCGAGGGCGTCGCGCAGGTCGGGGAAGTCGTCGCCCTCGATCGGGTAGAGGCCGGAGTAGACCATCGGCCGTGGCTCGCGGTAGCCGGGCAGCGGCTCGGCCGCCGGGCGGGCGGCGCCGGTCACCGTGTCCCCCACTTTGGCCTGACGGACGTCCTTGACGCCGGGGATCAGGTAGCCGACCTCGCCGGCGGCCAGCTCGTCGGTGGTCACCGCCTCCGGCGCGAACACCCCGACCTCTTCGGCCTCGGAGGTCCCGCCGGCGACCATCATCAGCACCCGCTCGCGCCTCGCGAGGCGCCCGTCGACCATGCGCACGTAGGTGATGACCCCCCGGTAGGAGTCGTAGAGCGAGTCGAACACCAGCGCTCTCGCCGGCGCGTCCAGGTCGCCCTTTGGAGGCGGCACCCGCTGGACGATCGCCTCCAGCAGCTCGGGCACGCCCTGGCCGGTCTTGGCGGAGACCGGCAGCATCTCGCTGGTGGCCACGCCCAGCACCTGGCTGATCTCGCGGGCGACCCGCTCTGGCTGGGCGGCGGGCAGGTCGATCTTGTTGATCACCGGGATGATCGCCAGGTCCGCTTCGAGGGCGAGGTAGAGGTTGGCGAGCGTCTGGGCCTCGATGCCCTGGACCGCGTCGACCAGCAGCACCGCGCCCTCGCAGGCGGCCAGGGCACGCGACACCTCATAGGTGAAGTCCACGTGCCCGGGCGTGTCGATCAGGTTGAGCACGTAGTCGAGCCCGTCGCCGGCCTGGTAGGCGAGCCGCACGGCATTGGCCTTGATGGTGATCCCGCGCTCGCGCTCGAGCTCCATCTTGTCCAGGTACTGGTCGCGCATCTGCCGCTCGCTGACCGCGTGGGTCAGGTCGAGCAGCCGGTCGGCCAGGGTGGACTTGCCGTGGTCGATGTGGGCGATGATGCAGAAGTTGCGCAGGCGCGCGAGATCCATCGTGGTGGCGGGGTGGGTCGGTGGCTGTCCCGGGCGCGCACGGCGCCCGCTTGCTACGCCGGGGCCGGTCACACCGCCCCGGCCGGAGGGCGAGCATACCATCGCCCCAGGCTAGAGCGGTCGCCGCGTTGAGCTGGCCGTGGCGCTGTGCTACCGTCCTACGGTTGCCGGCGCAGGTGAGCGGGCGCCCCGCTCTCGCCCGGCACGGCAGCGCCGGCCACCGCGTCCGGCCACGCCACGCGATCCTGCCCCACTGAGAGGTTTTCCTTGGCGAACATCAAGTCCCAGATCAAGCGGAACCGGCAGAACGAAGAACGCCGCATGCGCAACAAGTCGGTCCGCTCCGCGCTGAAGACCTACGCCCGCCGGGTGCGCGAGGCCCTCGACGCCGGCGACCGCGAGGCCGCCGAGTCCGCCTACCGCCGTGCCGCCCGCGCCTACGACAAGGCGACCAGCAAGGGCGTGATCCACCGCAACAGCGCCGCCAACCACAAGTCCCGCCTGGCCAGGTCGCTCAACCACCAGGGCGAGTAGCAGGCGACGCAGTGACCAGGGCGGTCCCGCCGGGGCCGCCCTGATTCGTTGCCGACGGTGCTACAGTTAACCGGATGGTAAAGTCTTCTTCGCTGGATCAGACCTTCTCGGCGCTGTCGGACCCGACCCGCCGCGACATCCTCGAGCGGCTGGCCCGCGGCCCCGCCACCCTCAGCGAGCTGGCACACCCCTTCGACATCTCGCTGCCTGGCCTGCTCAAGCACGTCCGGATCCTCGAAGCGGCGCACCTGGTGAGCACGGAGAAGAAGGGCCGCACCCGCGAGTGCCGGCTGGGCAGCGAGCAGCTCGACGACGTGGTGCGGTGGATCGAGACCTACCGGCGCCGCTGGGAAGGTCGGCTCAACCGGTTCGAGGGCATTCTCGAGCAGCGGAAAGGAGCACGGCAGTGAGCGACCTGAAGGTCGAGCGCCGGTTCGACGCCCCGCCGGAGGTCGTCTTCGACGCGTTCACCGACCCCGACGTCCAGAAGGAGCTGTACGCCGACGAGCCGGACTGGGTCGTCGAATCAGCGTGCGACCTCCGCGTCGGCGGCCAGTGGACGATCGCGTTCGGGCCGCCGGGAAGCGAGCCGGCGCGCGAGACCAGTGTGTTCCAGGAGATCGACCGGCCGCGGCGCCTCGTCTGCTCCTCGACGATGACCATGCCGGACGGGTCGAGCGTGGACACCGGCCTGCTGGTCACCTTCGAGGAGGAGGACGGCGGGACCCGGATGACGATCCTCCAGAGCGGCTTTGCGACCGACCGGCTCCGCGACGACTTCGCCGGCGGCTGGCCCAGCATCCTGGACGGGCTCGGGCGCGTCGTCGCCGCCAGGGTCGCGAGGTAGCCGCGATCATGAGCGCGGTCACCACCGTCAAGGCCGGGCGGCGGGAGTGGATCGGGCTGGGGGTGATCGCCCTCCCCTGCCTGCTGTACGCCATGGACCTGACCGTGCTCAACCTGGCGGTGCCGCACCTCAGCGCGGACCTGCGGCCCAGCAGCGCGCAGCTGCTGTGGATCGTGGACATCTACGGGTTCCTCGCCGCCGGGTCACTGGTCACCATGGGCACGCTCGGCGACCGCATCGGCCGCCGGCGGCTGCTGCTCGCCGGCGCGGCCGCGTTCGGGCTCGCCTCGCTGCTGGCCGCCTACTACACCAGCCCGGAGATGCTGATCGGGGCGCGGGCGCTGCTGGGCGTGGCCGGCGCGACCCTGGCGCCGTCCACCCTGTCGCTGATCCGCAACATGTTCCTGGACCCACGGCAACGCACCCTCGCCATCGGCGTGTGGATCTCCAGCTTCTCGGTCGGCGGTGCGATCGGGCCGCTGCTCGGCGGGCTGCTGCTGGAGTGGTTCTGGTGGGGCTCGGTGTTCCTGCTGGCCCTGCCGGTGATGGCCCTGCTCCTGGCGGTGGGCCCGCTGCTGCTGCCCGAGTTCCGCGACCCGCGGGCGGGCCGGCTGGACCTGCCCAGCGCGGCCATGTCGCTCACGGCGGTGCTGGCGGTGATCTACGGCCTCAAGGAGCTTGCCCAGGTCGGCCCCGGCTGGGCGCCGGCCCTGTCCATCCTGGCCGGCCTCGCCGTCGGGGTGGCGTTCGTGCGCCGCCAGCACGCCCTCGCCGACCCGCTGCTGGACCTGCGCCTGTTCCGGGTCCCCACGTTCACCGCCGCCCTGACCACCAACCTGCTCAGCTTCTTCGTCGGGTTCGGCGCCCTGCTGTTCGTGGCGCAATACCTGCAGCTGGTGCTCGGCCTGTCGCCGTTGCAGGCGGGTCTGTGGATGCTGCCGTCCTCCGCGGGGTTCATCGTCGGGTCCTTGCTGACCCCGCTGCTGGTCCGCCGCCTGCGCCCGCCGGTGGTGATGGCCGGCGGGCTGGTGCTGGCGGCGGTCGGGTTCGGGCTGTTCACCCAGCTCAGTAGCACCTCCGGCCTGGCGATCCTGGTGGCCGGGTCGTCGGTCTTCTCGCTGGCGCTCGCCCCGGTCGACACCTTGGCGACCGACCTGGCCGTCGGGGCCGCCCCGCCCGAGCGGGCCGGGGCGGCGTCCGCGATCGCGGAGACCAGCGGGGAGTTCGGCGGGGCGCTGGGCATCGCCCTGCTGGGCGTGGTCGGCACCGCGGTCTACCGCAACCAGGTCGCCGATGCCGTGCCGGCCGGGGTCCCACCCGAAGCCGCCGAGGCCGCGCGCGACACCCTCGGCGGCGCGGTGGCAGCGGCCGGGCAGCTCCCCGACCAGCTCGGCGCCGCGCTCCTGGACGCGGCGAACCAGGCGTTCACCCACGGCCTGCGGCTCGCCTTCGCCATCAGTGCCACCGCCTCGGTCGCCGTCGCGGTTCTGGCCGCCGTCCAGCTCCGGGGGTCGCGGGGCTCAGGGAGCGAACCGGTAGCCCCCGGAGAGCAGACCGGCGCCCCGGCCGACCCACCGCCGCGGCAGTAGAGTGGCCGCATGGCGAGGATCGAGGTCCGGCCCGCCCGGCCAGGTGATGGCGACGATCTCGCGCGGGGCTGGATCGAGATGGGGAACCAGTACGCCGCGCTGGATCCAGATGCCTTCGAGGCGCCGGCCGCCGACGGGCTCGCCGCATGGTTCGAGGAGCTGCTGCGGCAACCCCGCAACGACGACAGCATCTGGCTGGTCGCCGAGGTCGACGGCCGGGTGGTCGGCACTGTCGACGCGCACCTGGAGCGACCGGCCGCCGACGCCTCGCGGCAGATCCTGCGCGACCTGGCGCGGCTTCGCGTGACCGTCGAGGCACTGGGCGTGGAGGAGGCCTATCGGCGCCAGGGCGTCGGCACCCGGCTGATGCAGGCGGTGGAGGCGTGGGGACGGGACCACGGCGCCGCCCGGATCGTGCTCACCACGTTCGTCGACAGCCCCACCTCGATGCCCTTCTACCAGCATCGGATGGGCTACCAGCAGCGCTCGGTGGTGTTCGGCAAGTACCTCGACTGACCGACGGGTCACTGCCTCGCGGTGCGCGAGGGGCGCTGGCGCGACCAGAGTGTGAAGCGCAGCAACGGCAGGAACCCCATGCGCTCGTACACGCCGCGGCCGAGGTCGCTGGCCAGCAGCGCCGCGGGCTTGGTCGGATCAGCCTGGGCGGCGCACCAGGTCAAGGCGGCGCCGACGCCTCGCCGCCTGGCCTCGGGCAGGGTCACGATCAGCGCCACCCCGTTCAGACCGCTGTCGAGGGTCGTGGCCGCGGTCCCCACCGGCTCGCCATCGATCCGGCCGAGCCAGTGTCGCAGCCGCTCCTCACCGAGCACCCGCTCGTCGAGCAGCGACCCTGGCGGCGCCTGCGCCAGCTCCGGCAGCGGGAAACCGCGAATCGCCGTCTGCTCGTAGACGCGCAGGGCCGCGGCGTCCCGGACCGGTTCGATCTCGAGCTCGGTCGGCGGCGGCTCGCCGCCGGCCGGCCGTACCAGCAGCGGCGGATGCCCCTCAAGCCGCCAGCCGGACGGGCGCAGATCCGGGGTCGGCCAGGCGCTCCACAGCAGCACCTCGCCGCTGCCGTCCCGATAGAAGCGGTCCAGCTCGTCGAGGGTGCCGGCGAGGCCCTCGACGGTCGGCGGCTGCAGCAGGGTCGCGCTGTTGAGGAACCCGGCCGGACGGCCGAGGTCGGCCGCTGCCACCTGGTCGCGGCGGAGGACCCTGCCGCCCATCGCGCCCACCGGCAGGATGGACGTGGCGGCCTGGTTGAACACGAACTGGCGGAGCAGCGAGTCGGCCTGCGGGGTGTCCGGCTCCCAGCCGTTCTCCAGCCGCGGCTCCACGCTCACTCGACCTCCGGTCGCGATCCGATGCCGGCCGCAACCGGCGACCGTGAACCTACCGTAGCCGCGACCCGGTCAGAAGCGGTTGTTCAGACCGCGCAGGTTCTCGGTGACGATCCGGGTGCGGGGATGGTCGGGGCCGTAGACGGTCTGGAAGATCCGCAACGCCCGCTCGTAGCTGGCGCGCGCGCCGGCGGTGTCCCCCGACTGCTGCAGCACGTAGCCGAGGTTGTTGATCCGGAGCGCGACGTTGGGGTGGTCGGGGCCGTACACGGCCTCGTCGATCCGCAACGCCCGCTCGTAGTTGGCTCTGGCGTGGGCCAGGTCCCCCGACTCGCGCAGCACCCTGCCGAGGTTGTTGAGGTCGACGGCGACGCGCGGGTGGTCGGGGCCGTACACCGCCTCGTCGATCCGCAACGCCCGCTCGAGATGCGCCTTTGCACCGGCCAGGTCACCCAGCTGGCGCAGCACGTCGCCGAGGTTGTTCACGCGCAGCGCGACGCTGGGGTGGTCGGGGCCGTAGACGGCCTCGTCGATCCGCAACGCCCGCTTCAGATGCGCCTTGGCACCGGCCAGGTCACCCTGCTCGCGCAGCACCGTGCCGAGGTTGTTGATGTCGACGGCGACGGTGGGATGGTCGGGGCCGTAGGCGGCCTCGTCGATCAGCAGCGCCCGCTCGAGCAGGGTGCGGGCCCGGGCCAGCTCGCCCAGGTCCTGCAGCACGCTGCCGAGGTTGTTGACGTCGCGGGCGACCTCGGGGTGACCGGGGCCGAAGGTGGCCTCGTCGATCCGCAGGGCCCGCTCGAGCAGCGCGCGGGCGCCGGCCAGGTCACCCAGCGCCCGCATCACCTCGCCGAGGTCGTTGACCCGGACGGCGACGTTGGGATCGTCCGGGCCGTAGGCGGCCTCGTCGATCCGCAGCGCCCGCTCGAAGTGGGCGCGGGCGCCGGCCAGGTCGCCCAGGTCCCGCAGCACGTCGCCGAGGTTGTTGACGTAGGTGGCGACGGTGGGGTGGTCGGGGCCGTAGATCGCCTCGGCGATGGCGAGTGCCCGCTCAAGGGCGTGCTGCGCCGCGGCGAACTCCGCCCGGCCGCGCAGGTAGACGCCGACCCGGTTGAGCAGGCGGCTGGTCTGCTCGGCCGCCACGTCCAGCCGGTCGGCATGGTCGGTGGTGGCCAGCGCGTGGCGCAGCAGCCGGGCACACGCCGGCCAGCTGGCCGGCTCGGTGACGTCGGCTGGGAAGCCGGCCGCCACCAGCTCGACAGCGGCCGCCGCCCACCATGGCTGGTCGTTGAGGCCGTCGCGGACCACCTCGCCGACCAGCCGGTGCAGCTTCAGGCCGTCGTGGTCGCGGCCGACCAGGGAAAGCCGGTACAGCGCCGCGCTGGCGGCGTCCAGGGCCGGCTCGTCGCCCACGGCGACGGCCAGCTCCGGCGGCAGCACCTCCGGCTCGGCGGCGAGCAGGCCCGAAGGGATCGGCCCGGAGCCGAGGAACGCACACAGGCGCAGCAGGTCCACCGTGGCCTGCTCGCCGGCGAGCCGATCGAGGTCGAGCTCCAGGGTGGCCGCCACCGAGACCGGGAACGGTGCGGGTTGGCCGCGCGCCAGCAGCTCCGCCTGGGTGCGGCGGTAGCGGGCCAGGTACTCGGCCAGTGAGAGGTCGCTCTCCTCGAGGTGGGCGGCGGCCAGCTCCAGGGCCAACGGCAGCCCGCCAAGCTCCGAGGCCAGCGCCGAAGCCGGCTGGTGGTCGCCGCCGCCGGTGCGCTGCAGCAGGAACGCGGCGGCGTCGTCGGGGGCGAGCACGTCGACTGGGAGCCTGGCGGCGTGCCCGCCCCAACCCGCGTTGCGGGAGGTCAACAGCACCTGCCCCCCGCCAGACGGCCACAGGCCGACCAGGTCCTCAGGCTCCTCGGCGCTGTCGAACACCAGCAGCCAGCGGTCCCGGCGGGCCAGCTCGGCCAGGGCCGCGGCGGCCTGCTCGGGTTGCCCGGCCCGCGCGCCCAGCCCCATCCGCAGGGCGAGCTCGGCCAGGCCGCTGGTGGCCAGCAGCCGGGTCGCCGCGTCCACCCACCAGACCAGGTCGTAGTCGGCGGCGTGGCGGTGAGCGTACTCCAGGGCCAGCTGGCTCTTGCCGACCCCGCCCGGTCCGTGGGCGGCCACCGCCGCCTCCCCGATCAGCCGCTGTTCGAGCTCGTCCAGCAGGTCGGCACGGCCGGTGAACTGGGGGTTGCGGGGCGCCAGATTGGAGATCGACGGGCCCGGCCCGGGGAACGGCGGCTGCACCCCCAGCCCGACCGGCGCGGCCACCGCCTGGAGCAGCGGCGCGGCCTCCGGGCGGCCGGGCTGCCCCTGCCGGACTCCGGCCAGCAGCCGCTCGGTCGCCTCGGGCTCGGCCAGGCCGACCAGGTCCACATACCCGCAGTCGGCCAGCGACGTCGGCGGGTCACCGTCGGCCACCCGGACCGGGACCAGCAGTCCCCGCTCCCCCGCTGGATCCCTTGCGACGATCGGCCGCCACGGCGCCTCGCCGAGCCGCGATGCCAGGTAGGCCGGCGAGAGCACCGCCACCAGCCGCGCCGCCTCCGCGATGGCCTGCTGCATCTGGGCGGCCAGGTCGCCGCCGAGCTGGACGTCCCAAGCCTGCAACCTGGTCGCGTAGCCGGCGACCTCCAGCTGCCAGGCGATCCACTCCGCCCAGGCGTTGTCCGCCCAGGCATAGCTGATCAGGAACTCGAGCACCGGCAAATCGCCGCCCCCCCTGCGCGCCCAACGCGCCGACCTCACCCAGGGCTCCACAATGCTCTCCAGCGTGCGTCGCCGAAGCTGCCCCGAGGCCCCCTCTCCCCCATGGCAGTCTGACCTGCCATGGCAGCGCCTGCCAATAGTCAAGGTAGGCGGTCGGTTCGGGACCGTTCGGGCTGGCCTGGCGCTGGGGCCCGGACTGACCGGCTCTGCCTATACGCCCGACCCGACCGAGGCCAGGCGGGTGATGACCAGCTCGATGAGGAGCCGGTTGGGCAGGGTGCCGTTGCGGACGTCGGCGTCCGCCTGGGCGAGCAGGTCAAGTCCGCGGCGCAGGTCGTCGGGGCGGAACTTGCGAGCCTGGCGGCGGGCCCGCTCGACCTGCCAGTCGCGCACGCCGCCGCCGAGGACCTGGGCCACCTGGCTGGCCGAGGAGCCAGGATGGTCGTTCACCCGCAGCAGCAGCCGGAGCTGCCTGGCCAGCATGGCGAGCAGTCCGAGGACGTCCTCGCCCTGGCCGAGCAGGGAGTCAAGGTGCCCGAGCGCGGTGGCGGCGTTGCCAGCGAAGACCGCATCGGTCAGCTCGAACACGCCCCGGTCGGCCGTCTGGCTGAGGAACTCGGCGACGTGCCCGGTGTTGAGCGTGGTGGGCGGCGGGACGGCAACGTGCAGCTTGGCCACGGCCCCGGCGAGGTCGCGCAGGTCGTGGCCAACCGTGTCGAGCAGGGCGGCGATGGCCGCCTGGTCGGCCTGGCGGCCGAGCCGGCGCACCTCCGACCGCAGCCAACTCGACCGCTCCGCCGGCTTGAGCCGGGCGGCCTGCTTGACGCGGGCATGCTCCTGCAGCTGGTTGAAGAACTTGCCCTGGCGTCCCGCGGCGGCCGCCCGCAGCACCAGCACCGTGCCGGGGCCCGGGTCGCGCGCGACCGCCAGCACCGCGTCCCTGGCGGCCGCGTCGAGGGATTCGGCGTCCTGGATCACCACCACCCTGCCGCCGCCAAACAGCGGCGGGGTGGCGAGGTCCATGGCGAACCCGTCGGGCAGGGCGCCGGCACGCACCTCTTCCACGGTGGTCTGGTCGCCGAGCTCCTCCACGGCGACCGTGACCGCCTCGGCCACCGCCCGCTCGCCGAGCAGCTCCTCCTCCCCCATCACCAAGGTGACCGGGGCGAACCCGTCTCGTGCGGCCATGGCGCTACTCTACAGAAACGGTCGGTGGCCCTCCGCCGGTTGGAGGCTACCGGCCTGGCGCGTCAAGTGACTGACGGGCGTCGAGGGTGCGTGCCCGGTGGCGGGCGAGCGCCAAGGCGGCGGCGACGGCGAGCGCCGGGGCCGCACGCGCCGGGCCGGTCAGTGGCATGGCCGTGCCGGGCAGCCTGCCGGCCCAGCGGGCGACCGCGATCAGGGCGGCCAGGAACGGCTCGGCGAGGTGGCAGGCGAGCACGGCCACCGGTGGTGCCACCGGCGCGGCCAAGGCGGCGAGCACGCCGAGCAGCATCGGCCCGGTCGCCAGTGGCAACGCCAGCACGTTGGCGGGCAGGCCGGCAAGGGACCCCTCGCCGAGCGAAAGCGCCACCACGGGCGCGGCACCGGCCTGCGCGCCGAGGGTCACGCCGACGGCCAGCCGGGCCTTGGCCGGCAGCGAACCAGGCAGGGCCCTGGCGGCCAGCGGCCCGACCCAGAGCACCCCGGCGGTCGCCGCGACCGACAGCTGGAAGCCGAGCGCCTCGGCCAGCCCCGGGTCGGCCAGCAGCAGCAGGGCCACCGCCAGGCAGAGCGCTCGCCGGCCGCCCGGACCGCGCCCGCTGGCCACCCCGGCCAGCACCAGCCAGGCCATGACCCCGGCGCGCAGGACGCTCGGCTCCCAACGGGTGAGGACCACGAACCCGAGCACCATGAGGACGCCGAGGCAGGCCAGTACGGGACGCCCCAGGCCGAGCAGCGCGGCCAGGCCGAGACCGGCGCCGAGGACGACCGCCAGGTTCGAGCCGCTGACGGCCACCAGGTGCCCGAGCCCGGCCGCCCGGAACGCCGCCTGCAGGTCGGGCGGCATCCCGGAGGTGTCGCCGAGCGCCATGCCGCGCAGCAGCCCGGCCCGCTCGGCGGGGAGGCTGGCCGCAGCCTGCCGTCGCATGCCCGCCCGGATGACGTCGCTCCCGCGCAGCGGGCCGGGAGCGGGCCGCGCCAGCGCCAGCACGACCGGCCGGCGGAGCACGGCCGGCGGCGCCCGTCCCAGGCGGCTGCTCCGTCGCGCCCGTGCCGGCAGCGCTCCCAGCCGGAGCCGGTCGCCGACGCCGAGCCGCCCGGCGGCGTCGGGCAGGAACACCGTGGCCCGCTCCCTGGTCCGCCACGCCGTCCCACCGGCCTCGACCCTCCGCACCGAGAGCACCACCTGCCGTGCGCCGAAGCGGCTGGCGCCCGGTTCCTCGGCGATGGTCGCGTCGACCACCACCGCGGCCCGTCCGGCCAGGCGGGGCAGCAGCGCGGCACGCAACCCGGCCACCCGCAACCCGGCGACCGCGCCACCGGCACCCGCCAGGGCGACCAGCACCAGCCCGCCCGCCAGCAACGGCCGCCGCCTGGCGAGCCGGCGCCCGCCGACGAGCAGCACGGCCGCCAGGCCGGTCACGCCGCCGAGCAGCACCGGCCCAACCGGCGGCCGGCCGAGCCAGGCGACCGCCCCACCCGCGGTCACCCCCAGCGCCACCGCCACCGCCAGCGCGACCCCGTCCGGATCCGGATCCCGCCGCACCACCCGCACCGCCAGCGGTCCGGTCCCAGGGCCCGCGGCCGGGCCGGGACGGCCCGGCCTGGTCATCCGACCGCCACCAGGTCTTTGAGCTGGGCGAAGCGGCGTTCGCCGATGCCGTCGACCTGGCGGAGCTCCTCGACGGAGCGGAACGGGTGCGCGTCGCGGTACGCGACGATGCGGGCGGCGGTCACCTCGCCGACCCCGGGCAGGGCTTCGAGCTGCTCGGTGGTGGCGGTGTTCAGGTCGACCGGGGCACCCGTCGCGGCGGCGACCGGGCCGGGGCCGGGCAGGCCTGGTGACGGCGGCACGGGACGCTCGCCGCGTGCGGGAACCCGGATCTGCTCGCCGTCGACCAGCTTGCGGGCCAGGTTGACGGAGTCGAGGTCGGCACCTGCGGTGGCGCCGCCCGCGGCGGTGATGGCGTCCATCACCCGGCTGCCCCGTGGCAGGCGGAAAACGCCGGGACGGCGCACCCGACCGGTGAGGTGCACGGCGACCGTGCCGGTCGCGGGCGTGTCCGCCGCCGCGCCGGCGTCGATCTTCGGGAGGCCGGCGCCGTCCGCGCGGCTGCCTTCGGCAGGGACGCTCCCTCCACCAGGATCCGGACCGGCCGCGCCAGCCGGGCTGGGGGTGCCGCGGAGCCAGAGCACGGCCGCGGCGGCGAGGGCGACCAGGGCGACCAATGCGACCGCGACGCTCTGGCGGCCGGCGCCGGCGAGCATCCCGGTCAGGCGCGCTCGCCACGACGCCTCGGGCAGCACGAACGGAGGTGGAGGTGGCATCGCGTCCTCCCAGCGGAACCGGGCCGGTTCGTCCGGCGCCGGTGCGGTCAGGGCCGCCCGGTCAGGGCCGCCCGGAACGTAGCCGCTCCGGCGCTCCGCTTCGCCGCGCTGTCCACAGCCCCGGAACCCGCCGAGGACCACCGGCGGCTTGCCGGCCGGTCACCCGGCAGCCGCCAGGTGACCGGTTCGAGCCACCTGGACCGCTGCGGCGGCATGCCCCGATGTTCCACGATGGAGGGTATTCCGGTTTCAGCACGCAACGTACGATCAACCTAATCGGAAGGTCTTGCCTTTACCTCAACTACGGCGCAAACTCCACAAACCTAGAGCACCGGCGTTCTCGCCGGGCTTCTCGCACTCCGGGGCCGCGCCAGCCGACGGCGCGGACCACAACGCAGCCGGCAGGGCGGGGAGCCCGGTCGAGCCGAGCCACCGGAGGGTCAGCCTCCTGGAAGCCGGCGGGCGGCGGAGCCGTCCGCGGCCCGGGCGCAGCCGTGTGGGGCGGGAGCCACCAGGCCCCCGCCCCAGCCCGGGCCCTTCCTCCCTTACGGTCTATGGCGCCGGCGGGATGTTGTGGTTGAGCCGGAACAGGTTGGCCGGGTCGTAGCGGCGCTTGATCTCGACCAGCCGGTCCCAGGTCGGCCCCGGGTAGGCGTGGCGGAGGCGCGTCTCGCCCTCCTCGCCAAGGAAGCCGACGTACGCGCCGTCGTCGCCCTGGTGGAGGGCGGCGGCGAAGTCGCTGACCCAGGCCTCGCGGACCACCTTGTCGTCGGGCCCGTCGTAGAAGGCGGCGACGTTGGCCATGATCCGGCTCTGGCGATGGGCGAACGCGGTGGCGTCGACCGGCACCCGGGCCATCGCCCCGCCGAGGACCCGCAGCTGGGCGACGCGGAGCATCGCGTCGGACGCCAGCAGGTACTCGATGATGGTCGCGGCCGCGGCGGTGTCGACCCGGTCGAGGAACATCGTCCGGCCCACCGCGGTCGGGTGGTATTCCTCCTCCTCCGGCGGGTAGATCTCCGGGTACGGCATCGGCTTGAGCATGTCGGCGATCGGCGTGGCCAGCGCGCGGAACGGGGCGAGGGCGCGCTCGCCGTCCTCCGCCGGGCCGGCATGGACCAGCAGGGCCATGATCACGAGCTGGCCGTGGGCCTCGGCGGGCAGGAACGGCATCGGCGGTGCCACCATGACGTTGGCGATGCCGGAGAGCTCCTCGGGGGCGGCCTCGGCTTCGGCCATGAACCGGGCGATGACCTCGGCGGTGGCCGGCAGGATCAGCATGCCGCCGGTGACCATGTCCACCGGGTGGAGCTGGAATTGCAGCCTGGTCGCCACGCCGAAGTTGCCGCCGCCGCCGCGGATCGCCCAGAACAGGTCGGGGTTGGTGTCGGCGTCGACGGGGAGGAGTTCGCCGTCGGCGGTCACCAGCTCGGCGGCGAGCAGGTTGTCGATCGTGAGGCCGTGCTTGCGGACCAGGTAGCCGACGCCGCCGGCCAGCGTGATCCCGCCGATCCCGACCGAGCCGGTGTCGCCGAACCCGGTCGCCAGGCCGTGGGCGGCCGCCGCGGTGGTGTACTCGCCCGCGGTCAGGCCGGTCTGGGCCCACGCGGTTCGGGCCTGCGGGTCGATGTCGAGCGCCCGCATGTCGGCCAGGTCGAGCACGATCCCCCCGTCGCTGACGCTGTGGCCGGCCGGGCTGTGGCCGCCGCTGCGGACGGCGAGCTCCAGCCCGGTCTCGCGGGCGAGCGAGACGATACGGGCGACCTCGGCGGCGTCGGCGGCGCGGACGATGACCGCCGGCCGTCGCTCGAACCCCCCGTAGAAGAGGGTCCGCGCTTGGTCGTAGCCAGGGTCCTCCGGCGCGATCACCTGGCCGTCCAGGTCGGCGCGGAGCTTCGGGATCGACAGGGTGGAGTGGGAAGCTGAACTGGACACGAGCGCTCCTTCGCAAGCGGGGTCGGGCGGTGGGCCGGCGCCGGTGGGGCGCCCCTCACCAGTAGGTCGGAGCGGCCGGCGACTCCTCGACATCCGGCCCGCGGTGGGTCCCGCCGGCGGCGTCGAGCTGCCCGCCCCAAGGGTAGAGCCCGGCTGCGACAGCTGCCTACGCGCCGGTCACCAGGTTGACGAGCTTGGGCGGGACCACCACCACCCGCGCGACCGGCCGGCCGGCGAGGGCGGCCTGGACCTTGGCCGAGGCGAGCGCGGCGCTGCGGAGCTCCTCCTCGCCCACCTCCGGCTCGACCTCGATCCGGTCGCGGACCTTGCCGTCGACCTGGAGCACGCAGGTGACGCTCTCGGCCCTGGTGAGCTCGGGGTCGTGGTCCGGCCAGCGGGCCAGGTGCACGGAAGAGGTGTTGCCGAGCACCCGCCACAGCTCCTCGGTGACGAACGGGGCCAACGGCGCCAGCAGCAGGACCAGGCGGCTGGCGGCGTCGCGGCGCTCGGCCGCGCTGCCCCGCCCATTCCGCAGCGCCTCGCCGAGCCCGTTGGTCAGCACCATCAGCTTGGAGATGGCGGTGTTGAAGCGGAAGCGCTCGAGGTCGTCGGTGACGTCCCTGGTGGTGCGGTGGGCGAGCCGGACCAGGCCGAGATCCGAGCCGGCCTCGGCCGCCTCGGCCCCCTGCCCGCCGGCGGCGGTGTTGACCGCGCGCCAGACCCGCTGGATCCAGCGGGCGACGCCCTCGGGCGAGACGTCGGCCCAGTCGACGTCGTCCTCGAACGGCCCGGCGAACAGGATGGTGAGCCGGGCCACGTCGGCGCCGTACTGGTCGATGATGGCCGTCGGCTCGACCAGGTTGCCGCGCGACTTCGACATGGCGGCGCCGTGCATCACCACCATGCCCTGGTTGAGCAGGTTGGAGAAGGGCTCGGTGAAGGGCACCATGCCGAGGTCGTGCAGGACCTTGACGAAAAACCGGGAGTAGAGCAGGTGCAGGATGGCGTGCTCGATGCCGCCGGTGTACTGGTCGACGGGCATCCACGCCGCGACCCGGTCGGGGTCGAACGGCCGGTCGGGGTCGAGCCCGGTGTAGCGCAGGAAGTACCAGGACGAGTCGACGAACGTGTCCATGGTGTCGGTCTCGCGCGTGGCCGGGCCACCGCACGTCGGGCAGGTGACCTCGACGAAGCGCGCCGAGGTCGCCAGCGGGGAGACCCCCTTCGGCTTGAAGTCGGTGACATCCTCGGGGAGCAGGACGGGGAGCTGGTCGTCGGGCACGCCGACCTCACCGCAGGCCGGGCAGTGGATGATCGGGATCGGGCAGCCCCAGTAGCGCTGCCGGCTGACCAGCCAGTCGCGCAGACGGAAGTTGATCGCCGCGCTGCCCTGCCCGCGTGTCTCCAGGTCGGCGGTGATGCGCGCGATCGCCTCAGGCACCGGGAGGCCGTCGTAGGGACCGGAGTTGACCAGCCGGCCGTCGCCCGGCATGGCCTCGGTCATGGATTCCGGATCGAGCGGGACCGGCGTGCCGTCGTCGGTGGTCGGCTGGATGACCATGCGGACTTCCAGCCCGTATTTTCGGGCGAATTCGAAGTCGCGCTGGTCGTGGGCTGGCACCGCCATGATCGCGCCGGTGCCGTACTCGGTGAGCACGTAATCGGCCGCCCAGACCGGGATGTGCTCACCGTTGACCGGGTTGACGACGTGGGCGCCGAGGAACACGCCTTCCTTGTCGCGCTCTGCCGACAGCCGCTCGACTTCGGTCTCGCGCTCCACCCGCTCACGGAAGGCGCGGAACGCGGCCTCGTGCGGGCCGCCGGCGACCAGCCGCTCCGCCAGCGGGTGCTCAGGGGCGAGTACGAAGAAGGTGGCGCCGAACAGCGTGTCCGGCCGGGTGGTGAACACCCGCACGGGCGCACCTGTCTCGACCACCGTGAAGTCGACCTCGGCGCCGGTCGAGCGGCCGATCCAGTTGCGCTGCATGGTGAGGACCTTGTCCGACCAGCGGCCCTCCAGCTCGGCCATGTCGTCGAGCAGGCGCTGCGCGTAGGCGGTGATCTTGAAGAACCACTGGGTCAGCTCGCGCTTTTCCACCAGGGCATCGCATCGCTCGCAGTGCCCGTTGATCACCTGCTCGTTGGCGAGCACGGTCTGGTCGTTGGGACACCAATTGACCGGCGAGGCCTTGCGGTAGGCCAGGCCGCGCTCCCAGAAGCGGAGGAACAGCCACTGCGTCCAGCGGTAGTAATCCGGGTCCGAGGTGTTGAACGTCCGCGACCAGTCAAAGGAGATGCCGAGGCGGTGGAAGGTGGCGCGTTGCGTGTCGATGTTCTGGTAGGTCCAGGTCTTCGGGTGGGTGCCGCGCTTGATGGCGGCGTTCTCCGCCGGCAGGCCGAACGAGTCCCAGCCGATCGGGTGGAGCACGTTGTGGCCCTGCATCCGCTTGAGCCGCGGGATCACGTCGCCGCCGGAAAAGGCTTCGAGGTGGCCCATGTGGAGGTCGCCAGACGGGTAGGGGAACATGTCGAGGGCATAGATGCGCGGGCGGGTGGTGTCACTCTCGTCCGCCCGGTACAGCCCCTGCTCCTCCCATGCAGCAGCCCACTTGGCCTCGACCTGCTGCGGGTCGTAGCGGTCCACGTCCACTGGGGAATCCACCTTCCTGGCAATATCGTCGCGGCGTCGATTTTCGCCTAGTCTCAGCATAACAGCAGGCCAACAGTGGTCCTGTTCGGGCCCAGACGCTGTCTCTGCGGGAATGCGTAGATCTGCCTCTGGACAATCGGCGCTGAGAGGTGCAAGCTCTCCGCCCATATCGACGAAGTCGTTCAAGCCGGACGTAGCTCGCTCTGAAGGCAAGCGGGCATCGCGCCAAACGTCCTACTCGAGGGGAGGCAGGATGGTAACCGCTCGCAGGCGCGTCGGGGCACCGACCCCATATAGAACGTCCCTGCAGAATTGGCAGCCAGGCCGTAACTACGAGCCACAGCCCAGCACGACCAGCGCATCCCCCGCAGAAGATCTCGAGGTGCTGCTGCGGACCACCGAGGTTGCCCGCAGGCTTCAGGTCAGCGCGCGCACGGTCCTCGCCTGGGCCCAGGCGGGCAAGCTGCCGAGCATCCTCACGCCTGGGGGGCACCGCCGCTATCCGGTGCAAGGAGTCGAGCAGGTACTCGCGACCATGACTGCTGCTGGCGAGCAGCGGGTCGACGGCTACCGATAGATCAGACCGGCCGCGAATCCGCGGCCACCCCCCGACGGCGAGCATCACCTAGAGGTTGACCGCACCGCGGCGGGCATGCCCAGCATGCCCGCCGCGAGCCTTCGGCCCGGAAGATGCCGCCGGAGAACCTGGTGGCGGCCCGATCGAATTTGGCCGCGATCCCGGCCACGGTCGCGCCATTTCCCTGCTGATTGATCCCGGCATCCTGGTGGCGCGAGCCGATGAGTATTGCTCCGCCGACTTCTGCGCACTTTCCGCCATCACTGTTTTTGTGCATGCTTGTGTCCCGATGATCCCGGACACGGACGCGCTTACCGGCATCCCCTCCACCGCGGCCTGGGTCTGGCACGCCAGCCCCTGCCCGGTCGGCGACCTGGAGGGCGTCTTCGTCCGCTGCGCCAACGGGGCCAGCGGCTCCGGCGCCGACGGCTTCGACTACGCGCGCAACTGGCGTGACTGGAAGGCGTCGGGGCGGACCATCGCGGTGCCGTGGACCTGGTTCGGGCCACCGTCCGGCACGAACGGGTCGGCCTGCGCCGACGTCCTGCACCAGATCGCCCCTGGCGAGCCGGTCTACGTCGTGGAGATCGCCTCGGACCCGCCGCCGGAGCAGGTGATGGCGTTCGCCCGCCGGATGCACAAGCTGGAGCCGGGCGCCAAGCTCGGCTTCACCAGCTACCCGACGCGGGCCGAGGCCGAGCGCCGCGGCGGCGTGCCCTGGGAGACCTGCGTGGCGGCGTTCGACTTCGGCCTGCCCCAGGTCTACACCCCGCGCCAGCGCGCCGAGCTGGTCCGCGCGAGCAGCCCGGTTCTGGCCGACATGGAGGGCAAGCCGATCCACGTGGCGGTCTTCCCGGACGCGGACGTCGGGTGGACCGAGAGCGCGCAGGCCGGGATCTTGCGCCACCTGGGCGCGTCGGCCTGGGCGATCGACCAGGCCAGCTTCGACACCTGGCGCCATCAGCTCGCCGCCTTGGGAGACGACGACATGCCGATTTCCGACGCCGACGCCGAGCGGATCGCCGCCAGGGTGGCGGCCAAGCTCACCCCGGACATGCAGGCCGCCCGCAGCGTGGCCGACTCGCGGGCGATCGCCGACCTGAAGAGCTTCGTCAACACCAAGACCGACGAGCTCGCCTCGCGCATCATCGCGGTGATCCAGGAGCACACCGGCGGGACCGACCTGACCGACGACCGCCTGGTGGCGGCGATCAAGCGCGCCCTCAGGGAGGGCATGGGCCCGTAGGTCCCGCGGCGCGGCCGCTTCGGGCTGGGCCGCGGCGCGGCTCAGGGGGCGAGATCGCTGTGGCGCAGCGCCAGGTCGGGCGCGTCGGGGGCGAGCTCGTGGAGGAAGGCCTGGCAGCGCTCGGCCTCGTCGCGCTCGCCGAGCGCTTCGGCGGCGAGCTGCAGGCCGCGCAGCGAGCGCAGGAAGCCCCGGTTGGGCTCGTGCGACCACGGTACCCGGCCGCTGCCCCGCCAGCCCGCCTTGCGGATGCGGTCGAGCCCGCGGTGGTACCCGACCCGGAAGTAGGCGTACGCGTCGACGGTGCGGCCGACCGCCAGGGTCGCCTCGCCGAGCCCGGCCCAAGCGGCGAGGCAGGCCGGGTACCGCCCGGCCAGCTCGGCCAGTTCCTCGACGCTTGCCGCCCTGGCCACCTCGTCGAGCGAGCCATCCGGCTCCGAGATCCGGGTCTCGCCCGGCTCGCCGCCCGGCTGGGTGATCGGCAACTGGCTCATGCCGTCACTCTACCCTGTTCCACCCCTCGTCCCCGGGACGCCAGGCGCCGCGAGCCGCCGGTCAGTCGGCGATGCGCAGGGCGACCGCCGGCTTGGTGGCGGCGGCACGGCGGGCGGGCCAGAGGGTGGCGAGCAGCGAGGCGACCGCCGTGGCCGCGACCAGCACCGCGATGCTGGTCCACGGCACCGGGAAGCCGATGCCGCTCGCCTGTAGCTCGGGGTCGTTCTTGAACAGCAGGTAGCTGGTGACGACGGACAGGACGGTGCCGAGCACGATGCCCTCGAGGGCCACGAACGAGCTCTCGATCAGGAACGACCGCTGCACCGTGCCGGACTGGAAGCCGAGCGCGCGGAGGACGCCGATGGTGCGCCGGCGCTCGCGCACCGCCCGCACCATCACCACCCCCAGCCCGGCGATGCCGACCGCCAGCCCCAGGGCGAGGAAGCCCTCCATGAGCTGGAAGAAGCTGCGGTTGGCGGCGAAGTCAAGCTCGACCTGGCGCCGGATCTGGGTGGTGACCAGGCTGGCCGGCAGGTACTCGCCCTGCAGGTCGGCGGCGAGGGCCTCGTCCGAGGTGCCGGCGGCCGGTGCGACCAGCGCGCTGGACAGCTCGGCATCGGAGCCGAACTGCGCCGCCACCGCCCGCTGGCTCAGGATCACCGGGCCGTTGCCCCTGGCGAGGTCGTAGAACGCCTGGCCGGAGCGGAGCGTACCCGCGATCGTCTTGCGTTCGGCCGTGCCGCCGCGCGGGTCGGTCAGGGTCAGCGTGTCGCCCGGGTGGTAGTCGATGCTCGACGGGCCGGCTCCCTGGTCGCCGAGGAAACGGTCGGCGATCACGTAGCGCGGGTCGGCCAGCACCTTGCGCCATGCCGCGCGGTCGTCGCCCAGTCCGGCCATCCGCTCGTCCAGCGGGAACAGTCCACCGTCGAGGATCGCGTCGGTGACGCCGACCGCGGCCGCGTCGAGCGCGCCGAGCCGCCCGAGCCCGGTGATCCTGGCATTGGCGGCGGTCAGTGGTGCGACCGCCGCCACCTTCCCGGCGAAGCGGCCGCTGGTGAACGCGGTCGACGGGTCGGTGACCGGCCCGGACGGGTTGAAGTCGGCGCGGATGGCGAAGCCGCCCGAGGCGTCGGCCACCGCTTCGCCGACGCTGCTGGAGATCACGTTGCCGAGCACGGTGAGCAGCACCAGGGTGAACACCACCAGGCCGTACATGATCAGGATGGCGCCGGTGCGGAAGCGGCGCGCGACCGGGTATGCCACCCCCAGTCGGGTGGCCAGCCCCGCCAGGGACGGCCGGGCCACCAGCGGCCGCAGCGGCCTGGTGAGCAACTCCTGGTTCTGGCTGACCAGCACCACCGCGGAGAACACCAGGACCGAGCCGAGGACCACGAAGGTGGCGGTGGAGCCGTCGTCGAACACGTGGGGACGCACCGTGTTGGCGGCCAGCCCCCAGCCGAGCACCGCCAGCGAGACGCCGGTGTAGACCCAGCGCCTGGGCGCGAGCCGCAGCAGCAGCGGGCACAGCGCCAGCGCGGTCAGGGTCGGCAGCAGATAGGTCTCGACCCCTCGGCTCTGCGAGACCGCCAGCAACGCCCACGCTCCCAGCCCGGCGGCGGCCAGGGTGGAAAGGACCACCCAGCGCCGCTTGAGCCGCCGGCCCCCCTCGCCGGCGAGGTCGCGGATGGCGGCGATCACGTTCAGGCGGCTGATGCGGATGCTGGTCAGGGCGACCGTCAGGAACGAGATCAGGAAGCCGAGGCCGAAACCGTTGACCATGCTCGTCGGCGTGAAGCTGAAGAACAGGTTGAAGCCGCCCTCTTCCTCCGAGAAGGTCTCGAAGATCCGCGCGGCCACGATCACCACCGCCCGCCCCACGCCGAGGCCCACCAGCACCCCGACCAGCGAGGCGACCAGCGCGTACACCGCTCCCTCGATGATGAACGCGCGCACCAGGCGACCCCGCCGCATGCCGACCGCCCGCAGCATGCCCAGCTCCGGCTTCCGTTCCTCGGCGAGCATCACGAAGATGTTCACCAGCAGCAGGACCCCGGCGATGATCGCGAAGCTCCCGATGAACAGGAACAGCGAGCCCAGCTCGTTGCCGACCTCCTCGGCCTCGCGCAGCGCCTCCTGCTTGGGCTTGTCGACGATCGCGCCCGGCTGGTCGGCGGCGCCCTGATCCGCGGGGGCATCCTTGCCCTTGGCAGCCAGCGGGCCGAGCGCCGCCTCGATCTTGGCTGCGACCGCGTCGCTGCGGCTGTTGCCGCCCTTGACCCCGCCGGTGTTGGAGACGAACACGAACGTCTGCGGCGCGAGCCGCTCGGCCGCGGGGTCGCGGGCGCCGAGCCCGCCGGAGCCGGGCGTGGCGGCCGGTGCCGGCCTGGCCGCGCGGGCCTTCCTCGCCGCCTCGGCAAGCGTGCCGGGGGCGACGAAGCCGTGCCGGCGGCGTTCGACCGCCCCCGCCGCGGCAACCCCCTCGGCCGGCACCACCCTGACGACCCGCAGGTCGGTCGGCTGCCCGTAGAGCCAGACGGTGAGGACGTCACCGGCTCGTGCGTCCATCACGCTGGCAAGGTCGCTGTTGATCACGATCTCGCCGCTGCGCGGCCCCGGCCCGCCGAGCCCGGAGCCCCGGTCGGCAGCCCCGCCGAACGCGGCCGCCTGGGCGAAATCGACCTCGAAGACGCCGGCGCGCGGCTCGGCCTTGCGGCCGGCGCCGTCCCCCTTGCCGACCGCGGCCTCGCCCCCGGTGAGCACCAGCAGGCCGTCCACCTCCGGGTCGCTCCGCAGCGGGGCCAGGCGGCGGGCGACCTCCCCGCCCTGGGCAGGAGGCGCGACGACGACCTCGTCGACCGGTCCGAGCGCCGCGGTCGCCTGCCGCTCGATCGAGCTGTTGAAGGTGTCGCCCACCACCAGGCTGCCCACGATAATCGCGGTGCCGAGCACCGACCCGATCACCACCAGCGCGGCCTCGCCACGGCGTCTGGCGATCTGCCGCAGCGCCAGCCGCCGCAGGACGCCGTGCCGCAGGGAGATGACCAGGGTGCCGGCGAGCGCCAGGCCGACCAGCCCCACCAGGTACGGAGTGAGGTTCGGGTACATCGGTCACCTCACCGCCCACGCCGGCTGGCGCAGCTCGTCGCCGACCAGGCGGCCGTCGCGCATGCGGATCAGCCGCCCGGCTGAGGCACCGATGGCCAGGTCGTGGGTGACCAGCACGATCGTCTGGCCGTCTCGCCGGTTCAGTTCGTGCAGCAGTTCGACCACCTGGTCGGCGGTGGCCGTGTCGAGGTTCCCGGTCGGCTCGTCGGCCCACACGATCGCCGGGCTGCTCGCCAGCGCCCGCGCGACCGTGACCCGCTGCTGCTCTCCGCCGGACAGCTCGTTCGGCCGGTGCCCGGTGCGGTGGCCGAGGCCGACCCGTTCGAGCATCTCCACCGCCCGCCGCCGAGCCTGCCTGGCGCCGATACCGCCGAGCAGCAGTGGCAGCTCGACGTTCTCCGCCGCGGTGAACACCGGGATCAGGTTGAACGCCTGGAAGACGAAGCCCATCGAAGTGGCCCGGTGGCTGGTGCGGGCCGCGTCGGACATGGCGAACAGGTCCCGCCCGTTCAACAGCACCCGTCCGGCGTCGATGCCGTCCAGCCCGGAGAGGCAGTTGAGCAGGGTCGTCTTGCCAGACCCCGACGGCCCCATCACCGCCACCAGCTCGCCCTGGCGGACCGTCAGGTCGAGCCCGGACAGGGCCTCCACCTCGATCTCGCCGGTGCGGTAGACCTTTCGCACGCCCTCGGCGACGAGCAGGGCCGGGGGCGTTCCATCGGTACGCGCCGCTGTTGCGGGGGTCGGCTCGGCCTGGGCCCGCCGCCGCTTCAGGTTCACGTCGTCCGTCCTTTCGCCTCCTGATGCGTCTCGGTGGTGGCCATCGCCAACGCCGGTCGAGCAGGCACCAGGGTTCAGGACGGGGCGATCGGGGACCATCGGGCATGACCCCCTTGCTTCCCTGAATCCCCGCCGGGACCGTCAGGGTGATCCCCTAGCCGACGCTCCGCGCCGGCCTCACATCTCCAGGCCGGCGTCGTCCATGATCGGCCGCACCTCCATCGCGACCAGGCGGGCGTCCGGCCAGCGCGCGGCGATCTCGGTCGCCCGGTCGATGCTCTCGCAGTCGATCACGCAGTAGCCGGCCAGGTGCTCCTTGGCCTCCGCGAACGGCCCGTCGGTGGTCGCCGGGACGTGGTCCCGCACCCGGACGGTCCGGCTGTGGGACGGGTCGGCCAGCGCCGCCCCGCCGACCCACTCGCCGGACTCGGTGAGTTCCTGCATCAGCGCCTCGGCCTCGCCCATCAGCCCGTTGCGCTCCTCTTCGGACATGGTCTGCCAGGTCGTCGGGTTGCTGTAGATCAGCAGCATGTACTTCATGTCCTCACCCCTCATGGTCCGGCACCAGCCCCGGGTGCCTCGTCAGGGATAGGTCGGAGCCAGCGCCCGCCTCTCGACATCCTGCGTTTGGCAGCGGCCGTCAGGGCCGGGGCACGCCGGGCCTGACCGCCTCGCCGCTGCCATGGGAGCCGTTCTGCATGGCCGCCCCGTTGCTTGCGGGCATGGCCGCCGCGCCACTGCTCTCGGGCTCACCGAACGCGGCCGCCTTGCCGTTGCCCCGGGAGCCGCTGTCCTTGGTCGCCGCGCCACGACCCTCGGGTTCGCCTGGAGGGGCGGCCTCGCCTGTGTCGTTGCGCTCGGGGACCGCGCCGTTGCCGGTGGTGTCGCCGGCGGGCACGGAACCGGCCGGGGGGTTGCGGTCGCCGTCGTTGCCGACGGCGAGGGGGAGGCGGAGCTCGAAGCGGGCGCCGGAGACGCCGCCCGCGTGGTCGCTGGCGAGCGCCAGGTCGCCGCCGTGGGCACGGGCGAGCTGCCTGGCGACGTAGAGGCCCAGGCCGATGCCGCCGCGAGGGCGGGTGTCGCCCGAGTCGGCCTGGGTGAACCACTCGAAGATGCGCTCCCGGTCGTCGGCGGGCACGCCGGGGCCGGTGTCGGACACCGCCACCACGACCTGGGTGTCCTCGCGATAGGCGTCGATGCGGACGGCGGCCTCGGAGGGGGACCATTTGACGGCGTTGTCGAGCAGGTTGGCCACCACCCGGAGGATGGCCTCGGGCGCGGCCAGCACCGGCAGGGGGCCGTTGACGGCGATGGCGATCCTCCGGTCGGGATGGTCGGCCTGGCCGGCCTCCCCGGCGCTGCGGACCACCTCGGCGGCGTCGATCAGCGGGCGGATGGCTGGCTCGCTCGGCATGGTCTGGAAGCGGGAGGCGATCAGCAGCTGCTCGATCAGGCCCTTGAGGCGCTCGCCCTCCTGGCGGGCCATCTCGAGGAAGTCCTGCCGCTGCTCAGGCGTGAGGGCGTCCCCGCGGGCGTCCAGGGTCTTGAGCGAGCCGAGGATGCCGGTGAGCGGGGTCCGCAGCTCGTGGGAGACGGTGGCGAGCAGGTCGCTCTTGAGCCGGTCGTGCTCCTGCAACTGGCGCACCACCTGGCGTTCGGCCTCAGCCAGGCGGGCGTGCTCGGCGGCGGTGGCCGCGGCCGCGCGGGCCTGCTCCTCGGCTTCGGTGCGGTGGGCGATGGCCGCGAGGGCGCCGCGGGAGGCGAGGTAGACGGCGCCGACCGGGAGGAGCAGCAGGAGTAGCAGCAGGGCCGAGCGCTCCGCGATGATGACCGTGACCGGTGCCATCCCGAGGAGCATCGCCGACGTCCATGCCTCGAAGCCGGCGTCGTCCCACATCGCCGTCGCCAGGCTGCGTCCGTCGGCGAGCGCGGTGGTGATGCTGACGAGCAGGCTGTTGACGACAGAGTAGACCAGCGCGGCGGCGACGAAGGCGGGCAGCTGGCCGGTGGTGAACGGGGTTCGGCCGCCGAGCAGTGCCCAGGCGATGCCGGCGGCCCCCATGGAGAGGCCGTACTGGGCGACGTTGAACAGGATCTTCCTCGGCGGCCTGCGGTGGAGCAGGTCGCTCACGCCGGAGGCGACCGCGGAGATCAGCATGCCGGCGGCGATCCCCCAGCCGAGCAGCATCGCGACCGCGAAGGTCGAGGTGACGGTGATGGTCTCGTCACGGTTCGGCAGGCGGATGTAGAAGAGGTCGGTCGCGACCACCAGCGCGGCGACCGTCCAGAAGGCGGGGGACGCCTGGTCGAGGAGTTCGCGGCCGTCGTCGACCGCGGCGACGGCGAGCGCGGCGAGGCCGGCGGCGGCGACAGCGACCAGCCAGACGCGGAATGTGGCGGCACGACCCTGCGGCGTCATCGTCCTAGGTTGTCTGGGGGACACCGAATGCGCCGCTCCAGCAGATCACCTCATCCCGAGCCTTGTCGACCCAGGATGAGGCGATCAGGTCCGATATCCCCTATCCCCACTTTTTGGTGGCGCCGAGGGAGCCGGCCAGGGCGGCGAGCACGGTCAGGAAGTAGGCGAGCCGAACGATCCGGTTCTTGAACGCAGTCATGCGGGAACCTCCCCTGGTAGTGCCGCCGGCCGTACCCCACCGGGTCGGGAGACCCGGGCCCGCAAGCCTTGCGGGACACCGCATCGGGCGGTAGGCCGGCGCTCGACTGCAGTCCAAGTATACGCAATCGTGACTAAGCTACTAGAGAGCTTGAACCGGTGTTGTACGCATTTCCGTGCGAGAAACGTTCTTGCAACGAGGTTCGCCAACGAGCCGACGGGGTTGCCGGAATCCCGAAACAACTCGAGTCGGAAATTTCGATCATCCATATCACCAAGAGTGGTGATTCGGATGCCCTCGGTATTGGCACGAGCTATCGCCAGCAGGCGGCGTCAGCTTCCAGAACGGGTTACCCGCTGCGGGTTCCGGCCGGAACCCGCAGCGGGTAACCCGTGCGGAGCGGGCGCGCCGGCCCGGCTGAAGCGCGCGTGCAGCTGGCGCAGGGGCGCGGGCGCCCACCAGTTCCAGCGGCCAAGCAGGGTCATGGTGGCCGGGACCAGCAGCAGCCGGACCACGGTGGCGTCGAGCACGATGGCCACGATCATCCCGACCCCCATGGCCTTGAGCGGCAGCAGCTCCCCGAGGGCGAAGCCCCCGAAGACCACCACCATGAGGGTGGCCGCGGCGGTCACCACCCGCCCGGTGCGCTCCAGGCCGAGCGCGACGGCGCGGTCGCTCGCCGGTGAGCGGGCAGGGTCCACTCCCCCGCCGACGTCCTGCTCCGGGCCGACGGCCTCGTCGTAGGTCTCCTTGATCCTGGCGAGCAGGAACACCTCGTAGTCCATGGACAGGCCGAAGGTGAACACGAAGACCAGCACCGGGATGGTGAGGTCGACGGCGCCCACCGGTTCGAAGCCGAGCAGCCACGCCAGATGGCCGTCCTGGAAGATCCAGACCAGGGCGCCGAGGCTCGCGCCGAGGGACAGCAGGTTCATCACGATCGCCTTGACCGGCACCACCACCGAGCCGGTCATCGCGAACAGCAGGACGAAGCTGGCCACGCCGATGACCAGGAGCACCAGCGGCAGGCGGCTGCCGACGGAGTCGCGGTAGTCCACCACGGCGGCGGCCGGCCCGGTGACCTGGACGCGGAACGGCTCATCCAGCTCGCGGATCGCGCGCACCACCTCCAGGGCGGTCGCGCCCTTGGTGGTCCCTTCGGGCACCACCTCGACCACCTGGACGAGCTGGATGCCCTCGGGCATGTCGAGCCGCGGGGCGACCTGGCGGACGCCGGGGATCTCGTCCACGCGGTTGAGGAAGTCGACGTAGGCGCGGGTGTCGGCACGCGTGTCGACCAGCACGACCACCGGGTCGGCATGGTTACGGCCGAAGCGGTCGACCAGGGCGGCGTCGAGCTGGCGGGAGGCGGACGAGCGGGGCAGCGACTCCACGCCCGCATCGCTCAGCTCGGCGTGGGCGAACGGCAGGGCGAGGACGACCAGGCCAACGGCGACGACGCTGGCGACCATGCCGGCGCGGCCCTGCACGAACCGGGCCACCCGGGCGAAGGCGCCGCCTTCGACCGGGCGCGGGCGGGCGGGACGGAGGCGGTGGCCGGCGATCGCCAGCAGTGCGGGAACCAGCGTCACCGCGGCCAGCACGGCCAGGAGCACCACCACCATGCCGGCCAGGGCCATGGAGCGGAACAGCGGCTCGGCGAAGAGCAGGAGTCCGCTCAGGGCGACGGCCACGGTGAGACCGGAGAAGCAGACCGTCCGGCCGGCGCTCGCCATGGTGGTGGTGATTGCCTCGGCGACCTCGCGTCCCGCGGCGCGCTGCTCGCGGAAGCGGGCCACCAGGAGCAGGGAGTAGTCGACCGCGAGCCCGAGACCGAGCAGGGTGACCACGTTCACCGAGTACTCGGAGACGGGCGCGACCGCCGACAGTGCCAGCAGCGCGAGCAGGGTGGTTGCGATCGACGCGAACGCCACCGCCAGCGGCACGGCGGCCGCGATCACCCCGCCGAACACCACCAGGAGCACCACCAGCAGGACCGGCAGGGTGATGGCCTCGCCGCGGGTGAGGTCGCGGGTCGCCTGCTCGGCGAACTCCCGCTCGGCCACCTCCTCGCCCCCGACCACCACCCGCGGCGCCTTCACGGTGGCGAGCCGGGCGGCCACGTCGGCCACCAGCCGCTCGCGCTCCGCGGTGGGGAGGTCCATCTCCAGCTCCACCCGGATCAGCAGGGAGCGCAGGTCGTCGCTGGCCCAGGGACCGGCCGAATGGTAGAAGTCGTCCACCTCGGCCACCCCGCGCATGCGGCGCAGTCCGTCGGTGACCTCGGTGATGCTGGCGGTGAGCGCCTTGTCGGTGGCCGGCCGGCCGTCGACGAACGCGAACACCTCGGGGCCCTCCTCGGCGAGCCGCTCGAGGCGGTCCTCCGCGCGGACCGACTCGGCGTCCGGGCGCATGCCGCTGGTCTCGCCGAGATGGTCGAACACCTGGCCGCCGAACCAGCCACCCGCGACCAGCAGCACCGCCCAGGCCAGCGCGACCAGCCGTCGCCGGGAAACCAGCCAGCGAGCCAGGCGTGCGAGCACGGATTCCTCCCGGAGGACGCGCGGTCACGGCGCCGGCCGGGCGTAACCGGGCAGGTTCCGTTCGACCGGATCGACCACCGAACCCTACCGCGCCGGGAGGCGGCGGGCCGGAGACTTCGGACGGTCGGTGGACGACCCGTAGCCAGCCGCACCGACGTCGGCGTTGCCTGCGCGCCTTGCGGTCTCTAGGCTGCGCACCATCTTGTCGACGTGGAGATGGCCGCCGCTGGCGGCGCCCCCCTTGGTCCGGCTCTGGCTGCGAGTGATCCGGTGGCACCGCGAGACGGCCCTGTGGCCGTGAACCCTGGCACCACTGTCACCCCTGTCACCGTGGTGCGCGGTGGCCACCTGCTCACCATGGGCCCGGACGGCGACCTGCGCGACGGCGCGGTCGCCTTCCAGGACGGCCGCATCCTCGCCGTCGGCCCCGCCACCGAGATGACCGGCCGGTTCCCAGATGCCGAGGTGGTCGGCGACGAGTGGGGCGTGGTCATGCCCGGCCTGGTCAACTGCCACACCCACCTGTCGGAGGCGCTGATCCCCGGCATGGGCGAGGACCTGACGCTGTTCGAGTGGGCCACCAGGATCGTCGGGCCCGCCGGCCAGCACCTGACCCGCGAGATGGCCAGGATCGGCGCCATGCTCAAGGGCGGCGAGCTGCTGCTGTCCGGCGTCACCTGCGTCAACGACATGTTCTGCCACGCCAACCTCGGATCGCTGGCCAGCCTCGGGTCGGTCGACGGCCTCGAGGCGGTCGGCCTCCGTGGCGTGGTGGCGTTCGGCGCGGAGGACACGTTCTTCACCAGCGGCGACCCACCGCCGGTGGAGGGGTTCCTCGCCGAGCACCAGGCGCTCGCCGAGCGTTGCGCCGCCAGCCGGCTGGTCGGATTCCGGCTCGGGGTCGGCACCATGCTCGGCCAGACCGACGGGCTGCTCGCCGCCTCGGTCGAGGCCGCCCGCCGCCACGGCTGGGCGGTCCACACCCACCTCGCCGAGGTCAGGGAGGAGCTGCTCGAGGCCCGCCTGCGCTGGTCGCGCAACACCGTCGAGCGGGCGCTCGACACCGGCCTGCTGGACCTGCCGGTGCTGGCCGCCCACTGCGTCTGGGTCGGCGACAGCGACCTCTCGGTCCTGGCGGGCAAGGGAGTCACCGTCGCCTACAACCCGGTCGCCAACATGATCCTGGCCTCCGGCGTCTGCCCGGTGCCCGCGCTGCGCCGCGCGGGGATCCCGGTGGGCGTCGGCACCGACGGCGCGGCCTCCAACGACAGTCAGAGCATGCTGGAGGCGCTCAAGGTGGCGGCCCTGCTGCAGAAGGTCGCCCAGCTCGACCCCCGCGCGCTCAGCGCCCGCGAGGTGCTCGCCATGGCGACCATCGAGGGGGCACGCTGCCTCGGCCTCGACGACCGGCTCGGCACCCTGGAGCCGGGCAAGCACGCCGATGTCCTGCGGTTCCGCGGCGACCGTCCCGGCCTGGCCAACGTGCACGATCCCTACCAGCAGATCGTCTACGCGGCCTCCGCCGCCGACGTCGCCGACGTCTGGGTCGCCGGCCACCGCCGGGTGGCCTCCGGCCAGCTCGTCGGCGTCGACCTCCCCGCCCTCGTCCGGGCCAGCCACCCCCTGGCTGAGGAGCTGGTCGGCCGCGCCGGCCTCGACGCCTGGTCGCACCTCCCGGCAGGCTCACTGCCTGGCCGGATGCACCACACAGAACCGGGTTGATCAGCGGAGCGGGCTGGCCGAGCATGCCGTGACCGCGGCATGGACAGCGTGCGGGACGGAGCGCCGATGCCAGAGCCAACCACACCCACCGCCGCCGGGTTCTACGACGACCTGGCCGCCAGCTACCACCGGATCTACCCGGACTGGGAGGCGAGCTCCCGCCGCCAGGGCGACGCCCTGCACGCCGCCATCAGCGGTGAGCTCGGCCTGGGAACCCGGAGGATCCTCGACTGCGCCGTCGGCATCGGCACGCAACTGCTCGGCCTGGCCGCGCACGGGCACCAGCTGACCGGGAGCGACATCAGCGCCGGAGCGGTCGGCCGGGCACGAGCCGAATGCCGCCGCCACGGTGTCCGGGCCGTGCTCACCCTGGCCGACATGCGCGCCCTGCCGTTCGCCGACGCGGCGTTCGAGGTGGTCGTGTGCGCCGACAACTCCCTGCCGCACCTGCTCACCGCCGAGGACGTGGTACGGGCGCTCGGCGAGATGCGCCGGGTGGTCTCCCCCGGCGGCCTGGTCCTGGCGACCACGCGGGAGTACGACCGGCTGCGCGCGGAGCGGCCGGCGGCGACGGCGCTGTCGCTGTCGCGCGGGAGCGACGGGCTCACGGTCAACTTCCAGGTGTGGGACTGGTGGCCGGACGGCGAGCGCTACGACCTGCGCCACTTCCAGGTGTCCGGCGAGGGCGACGACTGGCGGGTCGCCCAGCGGCGGACCACCTACTGGGCGCTGAGCACCGCGCAGTTGTCCGGCTTCGCCCGCGACGCGGGCCTGGAGGCGCCGGAATGGCGCCTCCCCGACCAGACCGGGTTCTTCCAGCCGCTGCTGGTGGCGCGCGTGCCTGACGCTCCCCGCTGACCGGGCTCCGCTCAGGAGACCATGACGAGCCAGTCCGGGTGGTTGCCCGGCTTCCACTTGAGGCTGCAGCCCGTCAGGAAGCTTCCAGCGCGCATCGCAGCTGCTGGGCCGGCGCGCCGGCTAGCGGCGCAGGTACGGGTGGAGCGGCAGTTCCTTGCCGCGCCAGCGGGAGATCTCCTCGGTCGCGATCCGCCCGAAGAAGTTGATGAAGTGCGCGCCGGCGGCCACGAGGACCTGCTTGGCCCGGTCCCGGTCGGCGACGCGTCGGGCGTGCACCGAGATGACGGCGCGGCCGTCGCGGAGCGCCGCCTCGTAGACCGCCAGGTCGACCATCTGGTCCATCTGGGTGAACTGCACCATGCGCCAGGCGCGCGCCAAGAGCCCGCCTGCCTTCCCCAGGCTGTCGATGCGGTCCGCGTCCGCGTCGCCTCGCAGGACCACCACGGCCTCAGCAGGAAACCCCGCCCGGACCAGCGCGTCGGCGGCCGCGGTGCCGGCCGCCGGCTGGTCCACCACCGCCACGAGCCGGTTCACCGTCACGACCTTGTGTCGCCGTGCCATCCCGGCTCCTCACTGGCCGTCCGCACTCAAGGGAAGGCTAACCCACCCGCGATGGCATAGGCTCCTCGGCGACACAGGGTGGCAGGCGGAGGTGAGCTGATGGACCAGCCCAAACTCCAGGTCCCCGAGAGCCATCGGGACCTGCTCGAACGGGCGCTGATCGCGCACGTGGCCACGGTCCGCGCCAACGGTGCGCCGATGAGCAACCCGATGTGGTTCGACTGGGACGGCGAGCGCATCCGCCTGACCCACACGCGGACCAGGGAGAAGTTCCGCAACCTGCAGGCCGAGCCGCGGGTGGCCCTGTCGATCACCGACCCCGCCGAGTCGCAACGCTACCTGGAGGTGCGCGGCGTGGTGGAGTCCACCGATGACGACGACGGCGGGAACTTCTACCGGCAGCTGCGCCGGCGCTACGGCGTCGACCCGGACGCGCCGATGCCCGACGAAGCGGTGCGGGTGGTGGTCGTGATCCGCCCGACCGTGCTGCTCGCCCGCAGCCCCGCCACCGCCGAAGGCGCTCCCGCCATCGAGCGGGTCACCGCCGGCGGCCACACCGTGTTCCGGCCCTGACCACCGGCGGCACCGGTCTCAGCTGGCGAAGAACTGCTTGAGCGCCTGCGCCATGACCTCCGGGTCGACGTTGTGCTCCTGCCCTTCGAGGGTGCGGCGCTGCGCGTTGGGGATCAGCTCCGCCAGCGCGTCGGCCGTCTCGTGCATGAAGCCGAAGCTCGCGCCACCGTCGAGGATGATCGTCGGCACCGAGACGGCCTTGGCCCGCTCGGTCGGGATCGTGTAGTCGCCCATGACGGTGGCGTCGTAGGCCAGGGTGTGGGCGATCGCCTCCTGGTCCTTCCACCACGGCGCCTGGCGGGCGGCGGCGGCGAACTCCTCCGGCAGCCCCACGACCTTCAGCATGAAGTACTCGACCGCGTCGCCGCGCCGGCCGGCCGCCACCAGCTCGCGGTAGACGCTGGCCGTGTCGTCCGGCAGATCCGGACGACCCTGCACGCTGTAGGGCGGCTCCCACATCGCCAGCTTCCTGATCGGCACGCCGCTGGCTGCCGCCTCCATGGCGAGCGCCGCCCCGGAGGAGGTGCCGTACAGGTGCGCCGATCCACCGGCCGCCTCGATCACCGCCGCGATGTCCTCGATCTCGCGCTCGACGGCGTACCGGGCGGCGTCGCCGCTGTCGCCGCGACCGCGACGGTCGTAGTTGTAGACGGTGAAGTCGCTGGCCAGCGCGGCAGCGAGGCCGGCGTTGGCCATGCGATCGGTCGAACCGCCGCACACCAGGACGACCGGCGGACCGTCACCCAGCCGGTCGACGGCGAGGTCGGTGCCGTCCTTGGAGATCACGTGGTCCATGAGCGTCTCCTCGTCGTCGTCAGATGCCACCTAGCCTGCCCCACGGTACCGACAACCCGCCGCCGGGCAACTCGAGCGTGGCGGGGGGACGGGGAGGGGCCGTGCCGCTGCCCGACCGGTTCGCCCTCCCGCCGTTGACACCTGGCGGCTGGGCGAGTAGGCAGGGCAGTGACAGCCGTCGCACGCTGGGAGCACACCATGGCCGTCCGACGTCCAGGGCCCGAGGACCTTCAGGCGATCGCCCGCCAGTTCCACTTCACCATCCCCGCCGAGACGATGCCGGCCTACGCGGCGCTCCTGGAGGGGTTCCTGGCTCCCTACGACCGGCTCGACCAGCTGCGGGAGCCCCGGCAGGAACCGCGCTATCCCCGCGACGGCGGCACCGCGCCCCGGCAAGAGGAGAACCAGCTCGGAGCCTGGGCCTGGCGGGTCCGTATCCAGGGCGCGCCCGAGGGGCCGTTGGCCGGACGGACCATCGCGATCAAGGACAACGTCGCCGTCGCGGGAGTGCCGATGCGCAACGGCACCGTCCTCCTTGACGGCTATGTGCCCGACGAGGACGCGACCGTGGTCGAGCGGGTGCTGGATGCCGGTGCCACCATCCTGGGCAAGTCGGTCTGCGAGAGCCTCTGCTTCTCCGGCGGCAGCCACACCGCCGACAGCGGCCCCGTGCGCAACCCCTACGACCCGGCACGCAGCACCGGCGGCTCGTCGACCGGGTCGGCGGCGCTGGTGGCCGCCGGCGAGGTCGACATGGCGATCGGCGGCGACCAGGGCGGGTCGGTGCGCATCCCGAGTTGCTGGTCGGGAATCTACGGGCTCAAGCCGACCTGGGGCCTGGTGCCATACACCGGCGCGTTCCCGATCGAGGCCTCCCTCGACCATCTGGGGCCGATGGCTCGCAGCAGCCACGACGTGGCCTTGCTGCTGTCGGTGCTGGCCGGTCCGGACGGCCTCGACGCGCGCCAGCACGCCGCGTTGCAGCCCGCCGATTACCTGGCCGCGCTCGACGGCGACGCCGCCGGGCTGCGGCTGGCGGTCGTCCGCGAAGGGTTCGGCCACCAGGGCCTGTCCGAGCCGGACGTGGACGAAGCGGTCATGCAGGCCGCGCGGGCGTTCGAGCGGCTCGGCGCCAAGGTCGAGGAGGTCTCGATCCCATGGCACCGCGATGCCATGGCGGTCTGGAACGCGATCGCGCTCGAGGGGGCGACGGCGATCATGGTCGCCGGTGAGAGCATGGCCTACGGGGCCAAGGGCCACTACGCCACCGGGATGGTCGACGTCTACGCGGCCGGCCGGCGGGCCAGCGGTGACCGGCTGTCGGAGACGGTCAAGCTCACCGTTCTGGCCGGCCAGTGGATGGCCGACGCGCACCACGGCCGCTTCTACGCCAAGGCGCAGAACCTCGCGCGCACCGCCCGTGCCGCCTATGACGAGGCCCTCGCCGGCCACGACCTGCTGGTGATGCCGACCCTGCCGCTCAAGGCCACGCCAATCCCGGCGGCGGACGCGCCCGTGGAGGAGTACGTCGCGCGGGCGTTGGAGATGATCCCGAACACCGCGCCATTCGACGTCACCGGCCACCCGGCCATGAACGTGCCCTGCGCGATGTCAGCCGGCCTGCCGGTCGGCATGATGCTGGTCGGGCGGCACGGTGACGAGACCACCATCCTGCGCGCCGCCGATGCCTTCGAGCGCGAGGTGTTCCAGCCGCCCGCCCCACCAGCGCGCAGCGGCTAGCCGTCGTCCCGGTACGGCCTCGAGGCACTCCCGCGCCGGGCGGGGCTGAATTGACACTCCGGCGTGGGAACGATCAGAGTCCGGTCGGCCCGGTCCCTCGGCGCAGGACTCTGGAGGCGCTGCTCTCTCGGCAATGTAGGGATCTGTCGGCGGCATGGGAGGTAGCTGTGAGGCGCATCGGATCGGCAGTGGTCGTCATCTGGCTGGTCATCGGCATCATCGCCGCAGCGCAGCGCAATTACTTCTCCGGTTCGGACGCCAACTGCGCCAAGGTGGGCACCATCGCGGTCACGATCGTCGCCGGACCGCTGAACTACGCCGGTGCCAACCCCAAGGTCAAGTGCGACCTCAACGTCGACGTGCCCGAACCGTCGAAGTAGGGATCGGTCAGCCTTCCATCAGCGCCGGCGTGTGCGCGGCCTGCCGCTAGCACGCTGTGAACCCCTGGTAGGACAAAACGATCCCTGGATGGGGGTTGAAGCGCGACGTCTCCGCCACCGGCAACGGCCGGACGGCGGCCATCAACAGCGTGGTCGGTGAGCGGACCCTGCAGGAGCTCTACTACCCACCGTTCAAGGCCGTGGTCGAGCAAGGCGGTGCCGGGTCGGTGATGGGCTCCTACAACCGGCTCAACGGGACCTACGCCTGCCAGAACCCTGACATCCTCGGCACCCTCAAGCACGACTGGGGCTGGGGCGGCTTCGTGGTGGCGAGGAGATCGCGGCCGAGCGGGTCGGCGGCCAGCAGGCCGGCTGGGGAGCCTGACCGGCATCGCGGGGAAGCGGGATCCGCTGTGCCACCGGCGGATCACGGTCGAGGGGTGCCCAACCACCGGGCCGGCGGGTTACGGTAACCGGAGCGACCGGCCCGGCCGACGCGTGGCCGAGGAACCCGCGCACCCGGCGGCGTCGCGATGGCGACGCGGAGGGAGGATCGGATGACCCCCGACGAGCACCGGCCGGAGTCCGACAGGAGTGACCAGGGCGTCGGCGACGACCGCGGATTGGTGGAGACGGTGGAGGCGGCGCTACGCGGCAACGACCCCGCGATCGAAGTGGCCGGCCTGCGGGTGGCCGGCGGCGATGACGCCATGCCGGTGATCCAGGGCCGGGTGGGCTCGGAGAAGGACAGGCAGTGGGCGCTCGCGCTGGCTCGCGAAGCGCTCGGCCGCGAGGTCCACGATGGGCTGCAGATCGACGAGTCGGTGCCCAGCAGCGCTCCCTCCGAGGTCACAAGCGGGTTTGAGGACGAGGGCGGCACCGACCCGGAGGTCGACGCGACCCAAGGTGCGACCGGCCTGCTCGGGTCGGGCGTCGACCCGAGGCGGCCTCGCCTGCCGGGACAGGAGGATGAGCACCTCGGCGACCGCAGACCGGCCCGCGAGTACGTCGCCCCCGGGTTGGAGGAGCAGAACACCCCGGAACCGCCACTCAGCGGCTAGGTCCGGCCAGGCACGACGGCGCCGGCTCACTCCTTGGGAACGATCTCGGCCACCGTGTCCATGAACCTGGCGAGCAGCGCGCCGGTGTGGTGGGAACCGCTAGGTGCAGTGGGTCGCGCCGGGGAGGTAGGGGGTCTTGAAGTCGTCGCCGAGCTGGCCGCAGATCCGCTGCCCGTTGGCGTCGTAGAGGGTGACGGCGGCCACCCAGGTGTCCGGTGGGATGAAGGTCACGAAGAACCCGACCTGGAACCCGGACGCGTGGATGGGCCTGACCGTGACGGTCCCGGCCACCGGTGAGCGGTGGTCACGCGGCTGCTGCTTGAGCGTCAGGTCGACCTTTGCCGCCCGGCCCATCACCACGCCGTTCACCGCCACCTCCGGCACCGCCGGGAGGTTGCCGGGCCCGCCGGTCTCCCCGTACGAGACGGTCACGTCCTTCTCCGGGCCCGTGCAGCCCTCCCCGGAACCACCGCTGTCGACCGGTTTCCCTGGCGCGGCGGCCTGGAGGGAGTAGCACAGGCCACGCCCTGCAGCCAGCCGCGCCTTGAGCCGCCAGGCCATGCCTTTGGGGCTGGTCCCCGAGGCGATCACCCCGCTGCCGGGGGCGCCGGGGCGCATGACCGTTTGCGGTAGCCGTAGCAGGCTCGTCGGCGGTGCGCTGGTCGACGGTGCGGGTGTCAGGCTGGTCGGTGGTGCGCTGGTCGACGGTGCGGCCGGGCCCGCCGGGGCCGGTGCCGCGCCGAGGCCACGGTCCACCGCCAGCCCGGCGATGACCAGTGCCAAGGCCAGCAGCACCGCAACGACGCCCTGGCCGGCAAGGCGCCGCCGTGCGCGCCGGCGGATCGCCGCCGGGGCCGGCGCCGTGGACCGCTCGGCCACCTGGCGCACCAGCTCGGCGAAGCGCTCGTCCAGGTCGGGCCTATCGGTCACGCAGATCAACCTCCACCGGGTCGACCAGCAGCGCGGCCAGCGCGGCGCGGCCGCGCGCCAGCCGCGCCTTGGCCGTGCCGACCGGCACGCCGAGCAGGTCGGCGATCTCGCTGACCGGCATCCCGGCGGCATGGTGCAGGGCGAGCACCTGTCGCTGGGCGGAGGGCAGGGCGCGCAGCGCCGCGGCGAGCACCAGCCCGTCGACCGACGGGCCAGGGTCAGGCGGCGGTGGTGCCAGCCGCACCAGCAGGCGCAGCCGCCGCCGGGTCCGGCGCAGTCCCTGCCGGGCCAGGTTGACCGCCACCCGCCGCACCCAGGCCTCGGGCAGGTCGTAGCCGCGGATCCGCGGCCAGCGGGCCACCGCCCGGGCGAACGCCTCCTGCACGACGTCCTCCGCTTCGGCAAGGTCACCGGTGACGGCGTACAGCTGCCCGACCAGCCGTGCGTAGGTCGCCGCGTAGAACGCGTCGAAGTCGTCGGCGTGCTCCATCCCAAGGCCCTCTCAATCGAGAAGCCGCCTCCCCCCTCCTAACATCCCCCAGCCAGGTCTGAGGTTGCAGCAAGCGAGGCGGCGTTCTGGGCCGCTGCCCTCGACGATCACGTGGTGCGCACCCTCGACGTGATGCACCCATGGGTCGACGAGGAGCAGAACGGCTACTGCGACGTTTCGCCTGCGCCGCCTGGGTGGATGAACGGGGTCGTGGTGGCCAGCTCGACGAAGCCGAGTCGTTGGAGAATCGGTCGGCTCTCCGGCATGGCGTCGACCTGGAGGTAGCGGAAGCCCCGGGCCGACGCCAGGGCAGCCCGGTGGGCCACCAGCGAGCGGAACACGCCACGGCCCCGCCACGAAGGCAGCGTGCCGCCGCCCCACAGGCTGGCGAAGTCGCTGCCATGGTGGAACTCCACCCGCCCGGCGGCGATCGGCGCCTGCCCGGCGAAGGCGACCACGGCCGCGGCGGTGCTGGGCTGGCGCGCGAGCGCGGCCAGCAGGGCGCTGCCCATGGCGGAGGCGTCTCCGCCGAACACCTGGTCATGCACTGACACCAGCGCCTCGACGCCTTGCTCGTCGGCGACTGCCCGCACCTCAACGCCCGGGGGCGGTGGCGCATCGAGGGAGAGGTCGGCGATCTCGGCGACGAGCAGGGCCTCGGCCGGCTCGGGCGTCAACCCTGCCGCGAGCAGCCGGTCGGGGAGGTCTGGAGGCTGGTCGTAGGAGTAGTACTTCCACTCCCACGGGCACTGCAGTTGCGCGAACCGGCGGACCTGCGCGGCGATCACCGCATCAGCGCTGGCCTGGTCGAGGTCGCACCAGATCACCCCGGTCCACTCGTCCCCGCCGGCCACGATCCGAACCACGCCGGGGTCGTGCTCGACGAGCCCGTCCGGCCCATCGGGCTGCGGGTGTCGGCGGAGTTGCTCGTCGAAGGCCGCGAGCACCGCGTGTCGGTCCATGCGGGTAGCCGACCAGAACCAGGCCGGCGCCGGCAACCGGGTTCTCCCACAGGCCTGATTCCCCGCTTGCGGCCATCGCTCGGCGTTCAGGACGCCCCCTGCCCTAACGGGCAGGGGACATTCCCCAAAGGACACACGCTCTCTCGTTGATGGGCAGTGGTCCACGGATCACGCTGGCCCCGGGTCGGACACTGGCCGGACTCTGGCTCGGCGTGATCAATGCCGCGAGGAAGCCTTCCTTGCGTCGCTCGACCGGGGGAGCCGATGCGTAGGTACGACAGCAAGACGTCAGCTAGACCGCACACCGCCCCTCGCGGCGTTGACCAAGATCGAGAGAACGACGATCAAGTCCAACGGCTCCTTGCTGATCGAGAGTCGGGCGGGGACTCCGGGCACCGGCCGCACGACGCCCATGCCGTCCTCCATCTGCAGAGGACGGCCGGCAATGCCGCCGTGACTTCGCTGTTCGAAGAGCCTCCTGTCGACGCCATGGTCAGGCCGGGCGGCGGCGAGGCTTTCCACGGATGGGCCCAGGCGGACACCAGAGCCGAAGCTGTTCGTGGGTTGTCGGCGCGGCACCTGGCGGGTGAGGCCGCGACGCAGCGGTCCGTCGCCCTCCAGCGCAACCCGCCGGAGACGGTGGACGAGGACGCGCTCGACCCGGAGACCTATCTCCTCCCCGACCTCCAGGTCCCCAACTTCGTGTTGCAAGGGCCCGCGGTGCGGAGGGACATGAAGGCCATGCCTCGGCTCGGGAGGATCGCCCGGGCGAAGCGGAAGCCGCTCGATGGTCTGGTCGAGATGCTCAGAATGGCGGCCGAGGCCAACGGCCCCCAGGCCGCGAAGACCGTCGCTGGCATCCGATCGGCGGCCAAGCGCCTGTCCGGAGGTCGGAGACGATCGCTCAAGGGAGCCATCGACCGGTATCGGGCGACGAAACCAAGATTACGGAGCCTGATGGGCGAGATCGAAGCGGCCCGGGCGGGCGTCATCGAAAGCATGAAGATCCTCGAGTCGAAGAACCTTGCACAGGATCGCCTCAAGACCGGTCGAGACAAGGACAAGGCAGCCGAGGAGCTCAAGAAGTGGGAGGACAAGCGCCAAAGCGCCATTCACATACTCGAGGGTTTCGCGGACTTCGCCACGATGGTCATCGACCCTGAGAAGGGAATTACAACCGCCCTCGACAAGGCGAAGGGGCTCGTCGGTAACTACATCAAGGATCTCGCGTTCGGGGGAACCTACGCCGAGCAGATCAAAACCGCTCGCGAAAAAGTCCAAGCACTCACCGAGAAGATCAGGGGGCTCGAGGACCAGCAGGCTCTCACCGAGATCGAGGCCGCCGCCGCTGGACTCCAACGGGCGCAGGGCACCCTCCAATCCCGGTTCGAGCTACTGACAGCCCTGGTGTACGAGGCCGAAACGGCCCAGCTTGACCTGCAGAAGGAGCTGGGCGGCATGGGGAAGAGCGGCCAGGCCGCATCGGAAGCCCTCGACGAAGGCACCGCGGTGATGGAGGCTGCCGAGGAGGCCGCGCAGAAGAGCAAGTCACTGCGGGACTCGCTTCTTTCCGTGCGCACAGGCGCCAGGAGACTGGTCGACGACTCGAATCGGTATCGCGAGCTGCTCGAGGCGGGCCGGGGAACCCTGTCGCGCACGGTTGGTGAGGGTACTCCGCGCGAGCAGCGTGCCTGGGCACGGGACGTTCTCGTCCAGAACGTCAGGCGAGCCGGCGAATGGACGGCTTGGGAGCGCAAGGAGGAGACCGAGCTCGATATGATCGAGGCGTTCATCCGCAAGGGGTCGTATCGCACGGGATACGAGATCGGGATCGAGACCTCCCTGGGGCAGGTTAGGAAATCGATCTAACAGGATATTTCGGGCGGAAGTCGCGGTCGTCGCCGGGCTGCCCGATGCCCGGCGCCGGCTGACGGCCGCCTGCCTACGAGACTCGGAGCTTGAAGTCCTTCTTCTGCGAGCCGGCGCTGTCTGTCCATGCCACATTCGCCAGCAGCACCGTGCAATCCCCCACCGCCATGACGAGCGGGAAGGACATCTGCGCGTTCGGATGCAGCACGTTGAGCGGCAGGAGTTCCTCGTCGAGCACCTTGGGGACGGATCCTTCGGTCGCCGCGCTGATCGTGAACCGTACCGCCCGGGCCTCCGCGGGCCCATGGTTGGTGAGAACCAGCTCGGCGCGATCCTGACGTGGCGCGATCCGCGCGGTCACCCGTGCGTGGCGCCGCGTCTGCACCTCTCGCCGATGGCGGTTGTCTTCGATCGCCGTGACCTGCTCCTGCAGCTGGGTCTGCCGTCGGGCGGACCTGCCCGAGACGACCAGGCTCACCACGGCGATGACGACGCCGATGCCAGCGATCACCGAACTGACCATGTCTCCGTTGTCCATATCGCGGACCTTAGCAAACGCGGACGCGTCGAGAGGCCCACAGCACGGTGCGGCGGGCGTGAGAGCCTTGTGGCCTCCTGCCTGCCAGGTCAGACGCTGGCACGCATCTGGGGCCTCATGCCGCTAGAGTCGCATTACCAGCAGGCACACCGGCATGGATGCTTGCAGCCTCGACAATCCCGGAAGGAGGCCGCTCGTGATCATTCGAGTGTTTCGCGCCCGGATTCACCCTGGAAAAGAGGACCAGTTCGAGCGCTTCGTTCGCGAAACCGGCGTCCCCATGGTGAAGGCGCAAGCGGGGTGCTCCCATGTGGCCTGGGGTCGGAGCCGCTGGAGCGATCAGCCTGAGTTCGTGGTCGTGACTCACTGGGACTCCGTTGACGCGCTCAGGGCGTTTGCCGGGCCGCGCTGGCAGGAAGCCGTCATCGAGCCGGACGAAGAGCACATGCTGGCCGAGGTCTTCTGCGATCACTACGAGACCGTCGAGACGGGCTGACCGGTCAAGGGCGCAGTCGCCCGAGGAACCGTCGGCCGCGATTGCAAAATCACCCCGGTACTCACCCCACCCGGGTGATGTGCCATCCCCGTCCCCCCACTAGGCTTCGATGGTCAGCTGGTCGCTTTCCACGGGGCCTTGAGCCCGCCTGAACACGGAACCGCTAGGAGTTCCCAATCGAGTGCGGTCCCGTCCAGCCGGCGTAGGGACCACCCGTCCCGAGGCCCGGTGGGCAGCTCATCCTTCCTGCGACGTCAACGTCGCTGTCGGTGCGCTGCCTGGACCTACCAGGTAATTCCCGGCTCGTCCGTGCCGCGTG
>DATLQA010000287.1:0-14972 GCA_035535495.1 Actinomycetota bacterium
TGACCTACTGGGCGCACCACTCTGGGAACCACGCGGCGGTGTGCTTCGGTAAGGACTACGCATACACGGTTTGGCACGCTCAGCGGTTCCACAAGCATGGCCAGTGGCACGTTGATATCCGCGGGATCCGTCGCGGGGACATAGTCTTTTTTGACTGGGGCGGGTCCAACCGGATCGGTGCGATCGACCATGTCGGCCTCGTCACCGGTGTCAAGGGCGGCGTTGTCTTCACCATCGAAGGGAATACGTCGAACCGTTGCAGGCGTCGTGTCCGCCGTGCGTCCACCATCGTTGGGTACGGTCGACCTAACTACACGGGTAGGCCTGCACGGACTGCGGCTGCTGCGCCTGCACAAGCTAGGAGCATTCGCGACAAGGCCCCTGCGGGCAGCCCCTTCCCGGGCACCCTCAAGCTGGGTTCCACCGGTGCCGGGGTCGAGCAGGTGCAGCGCAACCTGAACAGGTTCTTCAAGGAAGCCGACAGGATCACGGTCAACGGTCGCTTCGACGCCGCCACCCAGAACGCGCTCACGAAGTGGCAGCGCAACCGCCTGATCCCAGCGGCCAGCATCGGTGTCGTTGGTCCTGGCACCTGGGCGATGCTCGCTGCCCCGGGCTTCGCGGGGACCCTCAAGCTGGGCAGCAAAGGCAAGGCCGTCCAGCAACTCAAGCACGCGCTCAACAAATTCCCGCCCACCCACCTCGACACCAACAACGACGCCTTCGACCAGGCCACCAAGCAGACGGTGGAGAACTGGCAGCGCCACCGTGGCCAGCGCGTCGACGGCATCGTCGACATGGTCACCTGGTACTGGATCCACGCGCCGAAGGACATCCGGCCTCCCAACCTCCATCCGAGGTAAACCGGCCCGCGTCTACGGTCGCAAGCTCCGCTCCGCCACCCCTGGCGCAGCACTGGCATGCCCTTCTTGTGCCCTGACGAACGGGCACGAGTGGTCAACAGCGGTCCACCTCGGCATCTGCCGCACGGCCGCGCCGCCTCCGGCGGCTTGCCCGCGAGGCAAGTGGTCGCCGAGGACGGCCTCGCCCCGCGCGCAAGCCAGTAGCGAAGCCGTGGCTTGTCACCGCACTTGTCACCGAGACGAGCGGCCAGTAGGCGGGAAGAGCCGGTACAAACCGAGACGACGGACAGACGGTTCCCGAGGTCAAGCAGCACCAGGACGACCATGGAGCACCCGACGAGACAGCCGGCGGGCGCCTCATAACCCAGAGGTCGGGCCGGCCCAACAGCAACCTCGACAGCAACCGCAGCGGCCGAACGTGAGCGACTACGGACCTCGGCATCAGATGGCGGTGGTGTCCTCCCACGTCGCGGACTCGTGTGGCCGGCTACGGACAGCGTGAACCGAGTTTGAAGACCGGCGTCGGCACCAGCCGGCAATCGCCTCCGCGCGGCATGCTAGCAGCGCAAACGCCTAGAGGCAGGTGCTCACCGGACGCGCAGCAGGTGGGTGGCGGCGCCGGGTGCGGCGCCGTCGCGGCCGGAGGCGAGCTCCAGCAGGGTCTGGATGCCGCCGGCCAGGGCGGCCATCTCCTGGTTGACGTCGTCGTTGAGCTGCCGCAGGTCGTCGGCGCGGCTGGCGTCGAGGCCCGCGGCGGCGGCCCGACGGATGGAGCGGGCTACCCGGGCGACGTCGGCGACGCGGGAACGCACAGCAGGCAGCATGCGGGTCAGTTCGCGGGGGTCCGGCTCGCCGGCCAGCAGCTCCAGCTCGGCGTCGAGCGTGGCGGCGACGCGCCGCAGCCTGCGGGCGAGCTGGGGCAGGTCGCCGACCACGCCCGAGGCGCGCTGCACCACGGTGACCGCGTGCGGGGTGGCGCTGACCGCCTCGGCCAGCTCCCGCCGCAGCGCGGCAACCTCGCGGCGGGCCCCCGGCGGCGTGACCCAGACCTTGACGGTGCGCAGGCGCTGCTCGATCCGCAGGCGCCGGCGCAGCAGCCGCCAGATCCGCCAGGCCGCCACCCCGGCGAGCGCGGTGGTCAGCGCGAACAGCGCCGACGCGATCAGGAGCAGCTTCAGCAGCATGGCGGCCTCCGTCAGTTGTCGTCGCCCGAAGGCTTCTCCGCCGGCTCGGCGGTCGAGCGGGTGCCGCCCTGGCCGCCGGTGGACTTCCGGCCGCTGTTGCCGCGCCGGCGGGTGCTCGCGGTGGTCTCGGCCGGTGGCTCGATGGCGGCGTCGGCGTCGGCTCCGAGGGCGGGCGTGGCGGTCGCGGCCGGGAGCCCGAGCGTCTCGCGGATCGACTCGAGGCGGGCGGCGCCCTCGACGTCGAGGGCGGCCCGTTCGACCTCGATCATCCGGGCCTCGACCGAATTGGAGGTCAGCTCGGCCTGGCCGAGGGCGCGGGCGTAACGGGACTCGATCTTGTCGCGCACCTCGTCGAGGGTCGGGGTGTCACCGGCGGGGGCCAGCTCGGTCATGCTGGCCATGGCCGTGTTCAGGCGCTCCTGCATCTTCGCCTGGTCGAGCTGCGAGAGGAGCTTGGTCCGCTCGGCCAGCTTCTTCTGCAGGGCCATGGCGTTGGTCTCCACCGCCGCCCTGGCCTGGGCGGAAGCCTGGCTGGCGCGCTCGTGCACGGTGTGCAGGTCGCGCATTGCCGACTCCGCGCTGACCAGCTTGGTGGCGAACGCCCGCGCGGAGTCCTCGTAGCTGCTGGCCTTGCGCTCGTCGCCCGCCTGGCGGGCCTGCTCGGCAAGGAGCAGGGCCTGGCGGGCGTTGGCCTGCAGCTTCTCGGTCTCCTCGATCGAGCGGGTCAGCTTCAGCTCCAGCTCGCGCTGGTTGCCGATCACCGCCGCCGCCTGCTGGCTGAGCAGCTGGTGCTGGGTCTTGGCGTCCTCGATCGCCTGCTCGATCTGGATCCGCGGATCGGATACCTCGTCGAGCTTGCCACTGAGCGCCGCCACCAGGTAGCGCCACCCCCGCCTGAGCAGCTTGCCCATCTCCCTGCCTCCCTGGGTCGAACGTCTCACTGCTTGGAACGCTGATAGGCGCTGAGCGCCCGCTTTGAGACCTCTTCGGTCTCCGCGAGCCCCTGCCTGATGCCCTCCAGCTCGTCGCTGAGCTGGTCGACCGCGCCGGTCTCGCTCACCGGCCCGCCGGTCGCCATGGCCGACAGCTCGACCATCCTGGCAACCAGGCTTTCGAGGCCGAGGGTGCCCGATTCCAGCCGGGCGAGGACGCCGTTGCGAGCGTTCACCAGGCGGCCGTGCACCTCGCGCTGCACCCGCACCGACACGAGCGAGCGGTCCAGTTCGGCGGCGATCTCCTGGGAGGCGGCCGCGCGGGCCGCCTCCAGCCGGTCGGCCTCGTCCGCCAGGAAGCGGTCGTCGATCCGGGCCAGCGCCCGCCCGGCCGCGCCGGCCTGGCCGGCCAGGCGTTCGAGGGTGCGGACGGTGTCGTCCACCTGAGGCCGCATCAGCGCGACACGGTCGGCCAGCGGTCCGGCGTCCATGCTGCCCGCCAGCTCGGAGAAGGTGCCTGCGGCGGCCTGCGCGCGTGCCAGCCAGCGGCCTTCGGGTGCGCCCGCCTCGACCTGGGTCAGCTCGTGCCGCCGCGGCCGTTCCCGGCGGCGTTCCCAGGCGGCCACCCCGGCCTTGGTGAGCCAGACGGCCGCGCCGATCCCGCCCGCGACGGCGAGCGGAAGGTTCACCGCCCAGGCCGCCCCGGCGGCGGTCGCCCCGATCAGCAGGCCCCAGGGCTCGCCGAGCTCGTCCTTGAATGCCACCTGGTCTCCTCGGCGGGCGGACAGTCAGGCTGAAATCGCATCGGGAACCCTTGTTAGAAATTCGAGACTACCGCAGTGAATACCGCGTCGATGGAGCCCGGGTTGGAGGAGTCGTAGCTGGCGCCGTTGGTCTCCTGGGCGATCTTCCGGAGCACCTCCAGGTCGGCGTCGGCGCCGTAGGCGATGGTGAACAGGCGCACCGAGCGGTCGCCCTGCTCCGTGTGCAGACGGGGGAGCAGGTTCTCGAGCGAGATGCCGTTGTTGTCCTCGTTGCGGCCGTCGGTGAGCAGGACCACCGCGTTGATCGCGTCCGGCTCCACCTGGTCCGAGATCGCTTCGTAGGCGCCGAGGCTGGTGTCGTACAGCCCGGTGCCGCCCTCGGGTGGCAGCCCCTCGATGCGGCTGCGCAGCACCTCGCGCCGGGACTGGCCGGCATCGGTGGCCAGCTTCTCCTTCATCGGCCCGACCGGTACCAGCTCACGGTGGTCGACGCTGCCTTCCAGCTCGGTGGAGAACATCCACAGCCCGACCTGGTCGTCGTCGGCGAACTGGCCGAGGGCGTTGACCGCGGCCCGCTTGGCCAGGTCGAGCTTGGAGTCGCCGGTGCCTGGCACCTGCTCGCCCATCGACCCGGAGGTGTCCATCACCAGCAGGACGTTGGCCCGCTTGCGCACGTCCGCCCAGCTGGTCAGCACCTTGTCGAGCACCGGCGGGGAGGGCGGCTGCAGCAGCGTGGCCGGCTCGCGCGGGAGCAGCCCGTTGGCCTCGGTGGCCAGCGACCCTGGGGTGTTCTTGTAGTCGCGGAAGGCGGCATCCAGGAAGCGGCGCTGGGCCTCGCGACCCTGCAGGTAGGTGACGAACCCGGCGGCGGCCTTGCGCTTCGCGTCGTCGACCCAGGCCGCCTTCAGTACCACGTAGGGGTGGTCGGAGAGCAGGGTGCCCTCCTTGGGGTAGATGGCGACCAGCGGGACCTTCGGCTTGGGGTGCCGGCCGAGCGTGGCCGGGTCGCCCGACGGGTTGCCCTGGTTGTAGTCCCAGACGCTCTTCTCCTCGACGGTGACCGCGGAGATGTAGGAGAGCCCGGCGCCGGCGTCGTCGGCCCGCTGCAGGTTGGCCAGGAAGGTCAGGGTGGTGTCGCCGTAGTGGACCACCGAGCGCTCCACTCCGGCCACGAAGTCGTGCGCCCGCTTGCTGGTGACGTCCTTGTCCTGCAGGTCGCTGGAGAGCCCGGTGGCGGCGAAGTAGGCGCCGATGGTGGCGTTCAGCCCGGAGGTGGAGAAGTTCGGGTTGGTCTTGCCAAGCCGGAACCGGCCCCATTCGGGGTGGCCCTTGCTGGCCCAGCCCGCCGGGTTCTTGGCGAGGTCGAGCATCTCCCGCCAGCCGAGCTTGCGCTTGGGCCAGCCGAGCGCCTCGGCCATCGGCCGTGGCATCGCGATCACCAGCGGCGACGCGGCGATCCGCGGGACGTCGGGCGGCACCAGGCTGGGCTTGTCAGCGCCGGTGCCGCGCTGCTGCAGCAGCGTCACCCAGCCCGAGGAGGCGGGCGACCAGACGTCGGGCCGGGGCCCGTCGGCCGCCTCGTTCCAGCCCTTGGCGAGCGCGGCCATGGCCGCGCCCGACGACTTGGTGGTCAGCCTGACCTGCACGCAGCGCCCGTCGACCTGCGGCTTCTGCCGTTGGTAGTCGGCCGCGATCTGCTTGACCAGGGCGGCCTTTTCCGGTGACGCGGCCATGGTCAGGGTGATCCCATTGGCGCCGCAGGCGCCCGCCACCGCCGGCTCGTCCCCGTCGCCGAGTCCCCCGATGATCAGCCGCAGCCCGACGATCAGCCCTACCGCCAGGACGATCGCGACCACGAAGGGCTGGATGCTGCGCCGCCGCTGGACCACCGTTCCTCCTCACGGAGACAGATTCCGAATCTAGGATGCACCGGCGCGCGCCACAAGGTTGCCCCTCGGCGTGACCGGTCGGGCGGGCGGTGGCCTCGCTCAGCCGGTGGTGGCGGCCTGGCCCGCTGCCTCGTCGTCGCCGGTGCGGTCAGGCCGCGGTCCGTCACGCCTAGAACCGCGAGATGGCCGAGATGAACACGCGCTGGATGTCCTTTGGATTGGCGAGTTCGTAGGTGGCGCCCTTGGTGGCGCCCGCGATCTGGCGCAGCGCGTTGGTGTCGGCCTCCGGGCCGTAGGCGATGGTGATCACCCGCACCGGCCGGTCGCGGTTGGCCGCCTCGAGGCGCTTGACCAGGGCCGCCAGGGTCAGGCCGCTCGCCGTGTTGTCGTCCTCCCCGTCGGTCAGCAGCACCACCGTGTTGATCCGGTCGGGGACCCAGTGGCGGCGCATGTAATCGACCGCGGCCAGGGTGGTCTCGTACAGCCCGGTACGGCCGCCTGGCCGCATCGCCTGCAACCCGCCGGCCATCGCCTGCCGCCTGGGCGTCCCACCGGGCGACTCGCTCACCCGCCCGAGCGGCACGACGATCCGGTAGGGCCGGTCGCCGTCCAGATGGCTCGAGAACTGCCACAGGCCGAGGCGGTCCTGGTCCGAGAACAGCGGCAGGGCGCCGCCGGCCGCCTCCTTGACCAGGTCCAGCTTGCTCGACCGGGTCCCTGGGACCTGCCCGGCCATGGAGCCGGACGCGTCGATCACGGCCAGCACGTTGCCCCGCTTGCGGGCCTTCTCCCAGCTGACGTCGATCGCCTGGACGAGCTTGGCCGGCGGGCTGGGCAGCACGGCACGGGGCTCGCCCGGGAGGATGCCGTTGGCGGTGGTCGCCTCGGGTCCGGCCGTCCCCTGCCAGGTGCGGAACCCGGCCGCCAGCAGCCTGGCCTGGACCGGGTCGCTGCGCAGGAACCGGAGGAAGTCGGCGGCCGCTCGGCGCTTCTCCTCGCCGACCCAGCGAGCCCGCAGGGTGAGGAACGGGTGGTCGGCCACGAAGGTGCCCTCGCGCGGGTAGACGGCGACCAGCGGCACCTTGGGCCGGCGGTGCTGGCCGAGCGTCTCCGGGTTGCCGCTCGGGTTGCCCAGGTTGTAGTCGCGCAGCGACTTCTCCGTGAGCGGGAGGGCGGAGGCGAAGCGGAGGGCGCCGCCGCGGTCGTCGGCGCGCTGCAGGTCGGTCAGCAGGGCGGTCGAGGAGCCGGCATACGGGCCGGGAGCGCGTTCGACCCCGACCACGGTCGCGGCCAGGCGCCGGTCGGCCGCTGCCGCGGCCGGGTCCTTCAGCTTGCCGGTGCTGCTCAGGACCGCGGCGACGCCGGCCTGCATGCCCGCGGTCGACAGGTGTGGATCGGTCTTGCCGACCAACACCGGCCCCCACTTGGGCTGCCCGAACCTGGCCCATCCGGCCGGGTCACGCATGGCCGCGAGCAGCTCACCCCAGCCGAGCGGGCGCTTGGGCCAGCCGAGCGCCTGCGCCATGGGGCGAGGCATGGCGATCACCAGGGGCGAGGTGGCGACCTTTGGCCGCTGCTCGTCGAGCAGGCCGGGGCGGCGTGCCTCCAGCACGTCCGCCCAGGTCGACGACGCTGGCAGCCAGACATCCGGGGCCGCGCCGCCGGACCGCTTCCAGTCCCGTGCCAGGTAGTGCACGACCGCGCCGGGCTCGTCGGCGGTCACGGTGGGCTGCACGCACTGGTTGCCGACGCGGTGGCGACCCTGGGCGTAGTCACCGGCGAACTGGCTGAGCAGCCCGGCCAGCTCCGGCCCGGTCACCACGTTGACGGTCAGGGTGCGGTCGCAGCCATCCTCGCCTGGCAGCAGGTTGCGCCGTTCCAGATACGGTCTGGCCTGCACCACCAGGAAGATCAGGGCCACGGCGACGGCGGTGCCGACGAGCGGCAGCCATCGCGCGCCACGCCGGCGGCGCACATGGCGTCCGGCCACCAGGACACGACCTCCTTCAGCGTTGGGAACCGTGGCCGACGCAATCCCGCTCCCAACGGCAGAACTGCATGAAGTCCGCCGGGCAGTGTGCCGGATGACCCCCCGGGCCCGCATACCTGCTCCAAGGCGCCGGTGCGTTGCAGCAGGTGAACGCTCGTCTACTCATCGATGACCCGCTCAGGACTCCTGCCGAGGTCGAAACTGCGTACCGTGGCACGAGCGATCGCCTACGGCGCTCTGCGCAGGTCGGTTCAGGCGAAACCGGGTGGGCGGCCGACGAGGCCGTGTGGCAGGCTGTCGGGGACCGCCTTTGCTGGCGAGGACGCCGCCTCCGGTTCGAAGGGGCTGCGAGGCGCCTCACCGGACGGGGAACATCTGCCCTGGTTGAAGGGCCGAGGCGGAACCCTGAGGCGTCCAACCCGCGCGGCGCCGCCGCGCCGCCGGGGCCCGGCCGGCCGGCCGCCGGTCACGCGGCTGGCGCGGCCCACCAAGAACCTCCCGACGGACCGAGCGCCGGGTCTGGCTGCCGTCACCGCCCAAGCTCGGGGCTTCGTCTGGTTCGCGCTTGTTGCACCGCGGACGCTGGTCGGCAAGGCTACCGGGGTGGCTTCCCTCCTCCGTCGCATCGCCGCGCCCCTGGCCGTCGCCCTCCTGGCCGCCGGGCTGGCCGCCGAGCCAGCGGTCGCCGCTCCGGCGCTGCCCAAGGTCGAGTCCAAGCACGCCGTGCTCGTCGAGGCGAGCACCGGCGCGGTCCTGTGGCAGCGCGACGCCCATCGCCCGACGCTGGTCGCCTCCACTACCAAGATCCTCACCGCCCTGGTCGCGCAGGAGACCTGGCCGCCAGCCAAGATCATCACCGTCCCGACCGCGGCCGAGCGGGTGGACGGCACCCGTCTCGGCTACCAGACCGGCATGCGCATACGCCGCCGGGACCTGGTCGCCGCACTGCTGCAGATCTCGGCCAACGACGCCGCCGAGACCCTGGCGGCCGCCTATCCCGGTGGCCGGGCAGGGTTCATCCGGGCCATGCAGGCCAAGGCGGATGCCCTGGGCTGCGCCGACTCGACCTGGCGGGACCCATCAGGGCTGGACGCCCCTGGCCACAAGGCCAGCGCCGCCGACCTGGCGGTAGTCGGCCGTGCGCTGCTGGCGGTGCCGGAGCTGGCCGCGGTCGTCCGCCTGCCGAGCATCCGGTACCGCTGGCCTGACGGGAGGCTCCAGTACATCGCCGGCCACAACCGCTTCGTCAGCGACGGTGAGGATCTCGGCGCGTTGGGCATCAAGACCGGCTTCACCGCCGCCGCCCAGCACACCATCGTGGCCGCGCAGCGCCGCGGCGGCCGGACGCTGATCGCGGTGGCGCTGGGTGCGCCGTCCGCCGCCCAGGACCGCGACGACGTCCGGGCGATGTTCCGCTACGGCTTTGCCACCACCGCCAAGGTCGGTGCGGAGATCCTGGGCGTCAGCGCCGTCAGCTCCATCTCCGGGTCGGCGACGGCTCCCGCGGACGCCAGTCCCCAGCCGGCGGCCCAGCACGGCGGTGCGGCGGCACTGGCCACCACCCCTCGGGGCGGGGCGCTCCGCTGGATCCAGGGGCGGTTGCTGGTGGCCCCGATCCCGCTCGCGGCCCTGGTCGCCATCGTGCTGCTGCTGATCGGCATGATGACGGTCCGGTCATCCGACCGTTCCGCCCGCTCACGCCACGGTTCCCGTGCACCCGCCGACGAGGAGCCGGAGGACCAGGTTTCTGGCCAAGCCCTCACGGTCGCCCCGCCGACGGGGTCGTTCAGGAGTCGTGGCGGCGGAAGATGACCACCGCGTTGTGCCCGCCGAAGCCGAATCCGTTGGACATGGCCACCTCGACGTCGGCCTTGCGCGCCTCGCCGGGCACATAGTCCAGGTCGCACATCGGGTCCGGGTCGGTCAGGTTGATCGTCGGGGGGAGGATGCCGTCCCGCACGGCCAGGGTGGTGGCGACGCCCTCGACCGCTCCGGCCGCACCGAACAGGTGACCGATCATCGACTTGGTGGCCGAGACGGGTAGCCGCTTGGCGTGCTCGCCGAAGGCGAGCTTGATCGCCCTGGTCTCGGAGACGTCGCCCGCCGGGGTCGAGGTGGCGTGCGCGTTCACGTAGCCGACCTGCTCCGGCTCGAGATCGGCCGAGGCCATCGCCCTGCGCATCGCCAGCGCGGCGCCGCTGCCGTCCTCAGAGGGCGCGGTGATGTGGAAGGCGTCGGCCGACTGCCCGAAGCCCACCAGCTCCGCGTGGATGGTGGCGCCCCGGCGCATGGCCGCCTCGCGCTCCTCGAGCACCAGCGCGCCCGCGCCCTCGCCCATGACGAACCCGTCGCGCCGCGCGTCGAACGGGCGTGACGCCGCTTCCGGATGGTCGTTGAACTTGGTCGACAGCGCGGTCATCTGCGCGAATGCGACCAGGGCGATCTCCACGAACGCCGACTCGCTGCCCCCCGCCACCATCGCATCGGACTCGCCGCTCCGCACGCTCTGGAAGGCGAGGCCCAGCGCGTGGTTGGAGGCGGCGCAGGCGGTGGTGGTGCAGAAGTTGGGGCCGCGCAGGCCGAGCCGCATGGCGATCGCGCCCGCGGCCGCGTTCGGCATGAGCTGCGGCACGGTGAACGGCGAGACCCGGTTCGGGCCCTTCTCGCGGAGCACCTTGTCGCTGGCGAGCAGCGAGCCGATGCCGCCGATGCCGGTGGCGAACGCCACCCCGGTCATGTCCTTGTCGATCTGGCCTTCGAGGCTCGCGTCCTCCCACGCCTCCAGCGCCGCGGCCATCGCGAACTGGGTGGCGCGGTCCAGCCGCCTGGCGTCCTTGGGGCCCAGCGCCGCCTTCGGATCGAAGTCGAGGCACTCGCCGCCCACCTTGGAAGGCACCAGGGCAGGGTCGACCAGGGTGAGCGGCCCGACCCCTGGCCGGCCGGCGCAGATCGCATCCCAGTACGCGGACACCCCGATCCCGACTGGGGTGACCGCGCCCAGGCCGGTGATGACGACCCTTCGCACGGCTCAGCTCGCGGCGGCGTTCTGCTTGGCGATCACCAGGTCGGCCGCCTCACCCACGGTCTTCACGCCAGCGATCTCGTCGTCAGGGATCTCGATGCCGAACTTCTCCTCGAGCGCGAGCACGACCTCGACGAGGTCGAGCGAGTCGGCGTCCAGGTCCTCCTTGAAGCGGGCATCGGCGGTCACCTTGCCGGCGTCCACGTCCAGCTCGGACGCGAGCACGTCACGCATGGTGGCGACCACTTCGTCGCGCGATTGTGCCATCGAACCGTTCTCCTTCTCGTTCGGGTGCCGGCTCGGCACCAGGACTTACCGGGGAAGGCCCCGGTTACGCACCCATGGCGAGGCCCCCGTCGACCGCCAAGACCTGGCCGGTAATGTAGCCGGCCTCCTCGCTGGCGAGGAACCGGACGGCCGCGGCTACTTCCTCGGGGGTGCCCAAGCGGCCGGCCGGGATGCCGGACAGCGTCGCCTGCTTCGCCTCCTCGCTCATCGCATCGGTCAGCTTGGATGGGATGTAGCCCGGCGCCACCACGTTGGCGGTGATGCCGCGCTGGGCGACCTCGCGGGCCACGCTGAGGGTGAGCCCGATCAGTCCTGCCTTGGACGCAGCGTAGTTGGCCTGGCCGGCGTTGCCGACCAGCCCCACCACGCTGGAGATGGAGATCACCCGTCCCCAGCGGCGACGAAGCATGCCACGGAGTGCCTCCCGCGTGCAGCGGAACGGCGCCACCAGGTTGACCTCCAGCACGTCGCCGAACTCCTGGTCGCGCATGCGCAGGAGCAGGGCGTCCCTGGTCAGGCCGGCGTTGTTGACCAGGATGTCGACCCCCTCGGACCCGGCCGCGGCCACCAGCTCCTTGGCGGCGGTCGGCTGGGTGAGGTCGGCCTGGACCAGGACGGCCTCGCCGCCGGCCGACTTGACCTGGTCGGCAGTCTCGGCGGCGCCCTGCTCGTCGGAGCCGTAGGCGACCATGACACGGGCGCCCTGGCCCGCGAGGGCGACCGCGCAGGCGCGCCCGATCGCCCCCGAGGCGCCGGTGACGAGCGCCGTGCGCCCTTGCAACCCCATGCTCACGCTCGCTTCCACTCGTTCGTCCTCCCGCCTCGCGCCGCTGCCAGCCGGTCCTCGGGCCTGCAGGCGGTCAACCTACGGCCTCGATCCGGCCGGCACCAAGCGGTGGGAGCATGTCAAGCCCGTCCCACAGGGTCCCGTCGCGCAGCCCGTGCACGATCGGCAGCGCCGAGGAGGTCGGCTCCTCGGCGCTCGGCGTCTCCGGCGGCGGCAGCGTCCAGTCGAGCACCAGCGACCCCCAGGCCAGCCCCGCACCGAACGCGGTCAGGAGCAACCGCTGGCCCGGGCGGACCTGGCCCTGCTCCCAGGCCTCGCCGATAGCGATCGGGATCGACGCCGCCGAGGTGTTGCCATAGCGGGCGATGTTCATGACCACGCTGCTCATCGGCACCTTGAGCCGGCGCGCGGTGGCCTCGATGATGCGCTGGTTGGCCTGGTGGGGGATGACCAGGTCGATGTCGCCGGGTTCGAGCCCGGAGTTGCGGATCGCCTCGAGGCTCGACGCGGCCATGGCCGTGACCGCGCCCTTGAAGACCTCACGGCCCTCCATGACCACGTAGTGCCGCCGTTCGGCGATCGTCCGGGCGGTCGCCGGGAAGCGCGAGCCGCCGGCCGGAGTCATCAGCAGGCGGGAGCGCGCCCCGTCGGAGCCGAGCGAGAACGCCCGGATGCCGGCGTCGCCGCGGCGGAGCACCACCGCGCCCGCCCCGTCCCCGAACAGGATGCAGGTGGAACGGTCGGTGTAGTCGCTGATCCGGCTCAGCGTCTCGGCACCGACCACGACCACCGTCCCGACCGCGCCCGAATCCACGAACTGCGCGGCGGTGGACAGCGCGTAGACGAACCCGGCGCAGCCGGCGATCACGTCCATCGCCGCGCCGCGGGTCATGCCCAGCTCGAGCTGGAGGATGCAGGCGGCCGACGGCAGCGGATAGTCCGGCGACGCGGTCGCCACCACCAGCAGGTCGATGTCCTCCACGCCGAGACCGGCCGACTCTAGCGCCCGCAGGGTCGCCGCCTTGCCGAGGGTGCTGGTCGACTCCCCCCGGCCAGCGATGCGGCGCTCCTTGATCCCCGTTCGCTCGGTGATCCACTGGTCGTTCGTATCGACCAGTTGCTCGAGGTCACTGTTGGTCAGAACGTACGGGGGGACGGCAGTCCCGAGTCCCACGATCTCGGCGGGCACGACAACTCCTTTCGCCGCGGGGCGGTCGTCGGGTGGTCAAACGTACTGAATACCTAGAATGGACGCAGGCTAAGCAGGATCTGGCCGGGCGTGACCAGCTCGCCCTCCCATGCCAGGTGGGTCATCAACCAGCCTCGGAAGGGGCTGCGGACCGGCATGCTGTTGGCTCCGTTGCGGATCTCCCCGAGCAGGTCGCCCGCTTCCACATATGGACCCTCGTCGGTGTAGCGGGTGGGGACGGCCGGGTAGAAGCGGCCATGGCCTGGCGAGACCGCGAAGCGCTCCGGAAGGACCACCACCTCGCCCGGTTCGATCCTGGAACCCGCGCTGGAACCTGACTCGCCGTCAGCCTCCCGGCGCATCGTCTCGGCCACCGCGGCCACCCCGGCGGCGTCGCCGGCCGCCAAGACCTTGACCCCCTCGACGGTCCGCTTGACCAGCCCGGACAGGACCGTGCCCGGTCCGACCTCGATGATCGTGTCCACGCCGAGGGCGGCCAGCCGGCGGACCGACTCGGTCCACCTGACCCGGCCGGTCAGCTGCCGGCCGAGCAGCTCGCGGAGCTCCATCGCGCTGCTGGTGGGCTCCGCGGTGGCGTTGGCGATCAGCGGCACGGCGCAGTCGCGCAGTGGCGCCGCGGCCAGGAAGGACCGGAAGGACTCGGCGGCCGGGGCCATCAGCGGCGAGTGGAACGCGCCGCCCACGTTCAGCGGCACCACCCGCTTGGCGCCCAGCTCCTTGGCCACGTCGGGCAGGCGCTCGAGCGCCGGCCACTCGCCCGAGACCACCACGTTGCCCGGCGCGTTGTCGTTGGCGACCGCGAGCACGCCGCCCTCGGCAGCCTCGGCAACGGCCATCTCCACGCCCTCCACCGACAGACCGAGCACCGAGCTCATCGAGCCCGGCCGCGCGTCGGCCGCGCGCTGCATGGCCTCGGCCCTGCGGGCGACCAGCGTGAGCCCAGCCTCGAACGACACCGCACCCGCGGCGACCAGCGCCGAGAACTCCCCGAGGGAGTGGCCGGCCACGTGCGAGGGCCGCACGCCGGCCTCCTCCAGCGCCCGCAACGCCGCGACGGAGACAGAGAAGATCGCCGGCTGGGCGATGTAGGTCTGGCGCAGCTGATCCGGCGATGCCGACCGCAGCGTCTCAGCCAGGTCCCAGCCGAGGACGGCGCTGGCCCACCCGTACAGCTCGGTCGAGTCCGCCCAGTCCAGTCCCATGCCCGGGGCCTGGCTGCCCTGGCCCGGAAACACGAAGGCAACGCTCATCGGCTGACTGCCACCTCTTCAGTCGCTGTGCACGCTATAGGCTCGGCCACGGTCTCACCTGACGCCGACGTCAGTGTCGACTTCTTCGGCCGGCTTGGGGAACGTCCTATAGTTGGAAACGTTCACATAGACCGCCCGCACGGCTCCCGGGTTACACCCCGGTCACCGCACCGCCGCCTGCCGGCGCAACCCGGCCGACCGCCACCACTCGTCGTCATCGGCGCGCTGGTGCGCCTGCTTGGGCGTTGCCGCCCGCCCGCGAGAGACCGGTCCGGGCGCCCATGCCCGCTGTGCAGGCCGCATTCCACCCTACGCTATTGGTGCCACCCGGCCCAATCGGGAACTCCGAGCCGAGCCGGGCGCCACCGTCGCGCGGTGGCTACTCCTCCCGTGGCGAGCTGGCCGCCTTGTCCCGGATCGACTCGACGATCGCCGGGTCCGCCAGGGTGGTCACGTCGCCCAGCTCGCGCTCCTCGGCGACGTCGCGGAGCAGGCGGCGCATGATCTTGCCGGAGCGGGTCTTGGGCAGGTCCGGCGTGAAGATGATCGTGGTCGGCCTGGCCAGCTTCCCGATCTTACGAGCCACGTGCTCGCGGAGCACCTGGGTGGTGTCGTCGGTCGCCTCGACGCTCCCCTTCAAGGTCACGAACGCCACGATCTGCTGCCCGGTGGTCTCGTCGACCTTGCCGATCACCGCCGCCTCGGCCACGTCCTGGTGGTCGACCAGGGCCGACTCGACCTCCGTGGTGGAGATCCGGTGCCCGGACACGTTCATCACGTCGTCCACCCGGCC
>DATLQA010000288.1:0-8525 GCA_035535495.1 Actinomycetota bacterium
GTGATGGTTCGTCGCTCCTGGGGTACATCTCCTCTTCGCGAAGAGCGTTCGCCCGCCTCGTCCGCGACGACAGGCGGCCCACCGTTGAAGGACGAGCGAGGCCCCCATGTGCGACGACGTCCCGCAGCCGCCCCGCCCCGAGCCGCAGTTCACCCTGGTCGCCGCCGGCCCCGGCGGCGTCGAGCCGATCCGCGTGACCGCCGTCGTGCCCTGCTGCGACGAGGCCGACGGGATCGACCTCGCCTACGAGCGCATCGCCACCGAGCTGAGCCGGTACGACGACGTGGAGCTGCTCTTCGTCGACGACGGCTCCACCGACGGGACGCTCGACCGGATCAAGACGTTCGCCGGCGCCGATCCCCGTGTCTCCTACCTGTCCTTCACGCGCAACTTCGGGCTGGAGGCGGCGTTCGCGGCCGGCTTCAAGTACGCCAGCAAGGACTGGGTGGTGCAGCTCGACGCCGACCTGCAGTCCCCGCCCGCCGAGGTGCACAAGCTGATGGCCAAGGCGCTCGAAGGCTGGGACGTGGTCTTCGGCATCCGGACGGACCGCCACGACCCGCTGCCGCGACGTCTCGGCTCCCGTTGGCAGCACTGGTTCGCCCGCCGCGCCCTCGGCATCGAGCTGCCCCAGGGCGCGTCGAGCTTCCGCGTGGTGCGCGCCTCGGTGGCCAGGAAGATCGCCGCGGCCGAGCTGCCCATGCCGTACTTCCTGGCGACCGTGCCGCGGGTCGGCGCTCGCTGGACCGTCGTGCCGACCGAGCACCGGCCCCGCACCCGTGGCCGCTCGAAGTTCTCGCCCGGCCGGCTGCTGGCGCACACCGTCGAGCTGTTCCTCGGCTTCTCGGTGCGACCCCTGGCGGCGCTTCCGGTCCTTGCCGCCGTGCTGGCCGCGGCGACGGCGCTGGCCGCGGTCGCGGTCGCCACCGGTCGGCTGGGCGCGGCCGGCGCCGCGGACGCCGCGCTCGCCGCCGGCGCGCTCAACCTCATCACCCTGGCCGTGATCGGCGGCTACCTCTTCCGTGTCGTCCGCGGTCAGCCCCGGCTCGCCCGCTTCTACGTGCGGGAGGCCAACCTGCCACTGGCGCCCGAGGACGACCTCTACGAGCATGAGCGCGGTCGTGCCCAGCCGGCCCGCCGCCGGCTGGCCGCGCGGCCCAGGTCGCTGGTCATCCTGGGCGGCGGCACCGATCAGGTGCCCGCCTACAAGGCGGCCAGGCGGCTCGGTTGCCGGGTGATCGGCGTGGACCGGCGCGCCGACGCACCAGCAGCACCCTTGGCCGACCGCTTCCTCAACGTGAGCACCAGAGACGCGGCGGGGATCCTGCGCGGCCTTGGCGCCGAGCCGGTGGACGGCGTGCTCGCCCCTGCCGGCGACGCCGCGCACCCGTCGCTCCAGGCACTGCGCCAGCACTTCGCCACGCCCTTCCGGGCGTCGGCCACGGCCACGCTGGCCTCGGTGGACAAGGGGTTCTTCCACGACGTCGTCGAACGGCTGGGCTTCCCGCGCTACGGCTACGTCGAGAGCCCGTCGGCGGCGGAGCTGCTGGCACTCGCCGGGCGCCTACGGTTTCCGCTGGTGGTCAAGCCGGCCGACTCCTCGGGCAGCAAGGGCTTGTCACTGGCCGAGGACGCCGCCGCGCTGCCGGCCGCGATCGATGAGGCCGCCGCCTGGTCGCTCGGCGGGGCGGTGATCGCCGAGGAGCTGATCCAGGGCCGGCACTTCTCCGCCGAGTGCTTCGTGGACCGCGGTGAGCTGCGCCTCGCCGCGATCAGCGAGCGGACGCTGACCCCGCCGCCGCGACTGATCACCGTCTCCCACCGGCTCCCGGCGCAGCTGGACGGGCACATCTCGGCCCGGCTCCAGGCGATGCTCGCCACCCTCTGCCGCGGGCTGGAGATCGCGGGGGGACCGGTCAACTTCGATTTCGTGGTCGACGAGGCCGGCACGGTCTACTTCATCGAGGCTGGCGCGCGCAGTGGCGGCAACGGGATGACCGAGCTGATCCGCGCGGTGTACGGCGTGGACGTGCTCGAAGCGGCGATTCTGGTGGCGCTCGGCGAGCCGGTGGCGCTTGCGCCCCGGCCGCCGCGGACGGTCGCCATGCTCCACGTTCTCCAGGCCGACGAGGCTGGCGTGCTCACCGCGGTCGAGGGTATCGAACTGGCGGCCAGGCATCCGGCCGTCGCGCACGTCGAGCTGCTCCGCGGCGTCGGGTCGACGGTCCAGCCGTACACCCAGGCGGCCAACAAGCTCGGCTACGTGGTGGTCACCGGCGGGGAGCCCGCCGCGGCCGAGGCCGCGCTCGCCGAGGTGCTCGACGCCATCAAGCTGCAGGTGTGCCCTGGCGCGGCACGGCAACCGGTAGAAGGGGGCGTCGCATGAGGACCGTGGAGCGGGACCTGGCCACCGAGGTCCCCCTCAGGCCTGTCCGCCGCCACCTGCCGTTCGCGCTGCTGGCGGTGGCGGCGGCGGTCGCGGCGGCGGTCGTGTGGCTGGCGCTCCCGCGCGAGCGCGAGGTCGGCTCGGCGTGGGAGCTGCTGGCCAAGCTCGTCCCGTTCGTGCTGGCCACCGAGGCGATCGCGTGGATGGACAGGGATCTGGCGCGGCGCCGGTGGCTGGCGCGGATCGCGCTGCCAGCCGCCTTCGGAGTGTTCTTCTGCTGGTTCGTGCCGAAGATCTTCTACTACAACGAGCAGTTCGACCGGCTCTACTACTACGTGCTCACCCTCACCCCGTTCGTGATCCTGTCGCTCGCGCTGGCGTACCGGCTGGGCGGCGGCGCGCCCGGCGAGGTCCGGCGGGTGGCCTACGCCTGCCTGCTGCTGATGCTCTCCGGCGTGGAGGACCTGGCGTTCCTTTTCCTCAGCCCGCACACCGACCCGCGCTTCTGGCCGATCCCCGAGGTCTGGTCGTGGGCCTCGCACATGACCGTGTTCCTCGGCCATCCGCCGACCAAGGCGGAGGCCTTCGCCTTCATCGCGGTGCACCTGATCCTGGCCGGTCTGGTGCTGTTCCTGCCGGGTAGGGCGGTGGCCGGGTTGTGGCGGCGCGGGCGGGGCTGACGATGGCCGCGCGCGCCACCCAGGTGGCCGATGCCAGGCGCGCACCGCGTGTCGGGCCGGGCCTGCTGGTCTCGCTCATCGCCGGTCGCGGGGCGTTCCGGGCGGCGATGCTGGGGTCGAGCGTGGCGCTGCTGCCGCTGTGGGGCCAGAGCACGTTCGCCGACTACGCCTCGGCGATGGGCCGGTTCGTCTTCGTCGTGCCCCTGGTGAACTTCGGGGTGGAGAAGACCGCGCTCAAGCTGGTGCCGCGGGCCGACGCCACCCGGCGGTCGCTGGCCGCCGCGCTGCTCGCGGCCGGCTGTCTCCTCGTCGTCCCGTTCCTGCTCTGGCTCGCGCTGGCGGCGCTGCTCGGCTGGGTGAGCCTGCTGGTCACCGTGGCCGGCCTCCTGGCGGCCTCGCTCGGCCTGAACCAGGTGCTGGTCGCGCTGCACCGGGCGCTCGGCCGGCCGCGCCACGACGCCCGCAACTTCTTCACCCTTGGCGTGGCCACGGCCGCCGCGACCGCGCTGGTCCCCCTGCTCGGCCTCGAGCCGGTCGGGTTCGTGGCCGTCCTGCTCGCGGTGACGGTCACGCTGAACCTGGCACTGCTGCGCGGGCTGCGGGCGCCGTGGCGGGAGCCGCTGCGCGCCCGGCGGGTGCTCGGACCCTTCCTGGTCTCCACGATGACCTTCATGGGCGTGGCCGACGTGAGCCGCGGCGTGTCGTTCAGCATGCTGTTCCTGATCCTCGGGTCGACCCGGTTCGCGCCGGAGATCGCCCTGCTGTACGTGACCGCGACCGCCGCCGACATCCTGCTCGGCGTGCTGGAGTACGTCCTGCGGGTGTTCCAGCCGCAGGTGGCTCCGGCGCTGGCGCGGCGCGGCCTCGCGGCGCGCCGCTGGGCCCGCCAGCTGTCGTTCTCGCTGGTGGCGGGCGGTGTGGCCTGGCTGGCACTGGCGTTCGTGGCGGCGCGGCAGCTCGACCACGCGCTCGCCCGCGTCCCGGCCGCGCCGCCATGGACGGCGGTCCTGGTCCTGTTCGTCGCCTGCCTCCCGCTGTTCGTGGCCAAGGCGGTGGCCAACTTCCTGCTGGAGAACCTGGACATGGGGTCGCTGCGCCTGGCCGCCGCCGCCTCGGTGGCCGGGACGCTGAGCGTCGCCCTGCTCGGGCTGGCGGCCGCGCCGCGCCTCGGCGCGCTCGGGGCCGTGGCCGCGCTGGCGGCGGGCGAGATCGGCAACGGGCTGTTCGTCCTGACCCGGCTGCGCGGCGCCGGCGCCGGCGCCGCCGCGCCGCGCCGGCCGGTTGCGCACTCCGACGCCGTGCCCTGACCGCCGCGCAGGGCGGCTGGCGGCTAGCTCGGCGGGCTGCCCGCCGACTGGCGGTCGCGTTCGATGAGCACGCGGCGGAGGACCTTGCCCGACGGCGCCCTCGGGATCTCGTCGACGAACTCGACGGCGCGGACCTTCTTGTGTGGCGCGACGCGGGTGGCGACGTGGTCCATGACGTCCTGGGCGGTCAGCGCCGCGCTGGTCACCACGAACGCCTTGGGAACCTCGCCCGCCTGGACGTCGGGCATCCGCACCACGGCGGCGTCGGCGATCGCCGGGTGCGACACGAGCACGGCTTCGAGCTCGGCGGGCGCGACCTGCATGCCCTTGTACTTGATCAGCTCCTTGACCCGGTCGACGATGAAGACGTAGCCGTCGTCGTCGACGTAGCCGATGTCGCCGGTGTGGAGCCAGCCGTCGGCGTCGAGCATCTGGGCGGTCTCGTCCGGGCGGTTCAGGTAGCCGCGCATCACCTGCGGCCCGCGGAAGCACAGCTCGCCGGTCTGGTTGCGGTCCAGCTCGTCTCCGGTGGCGACGTCGACCACCTTCGCTTCGGTGTTGGGCACCAGCTCCCCGACCGAGCCGTGGCGGATCCTGCCTTCCTCGATCGCGTTGGTGGTCAGCACCGGGCTGGTCTCGGTGAGGCCGTAGCCCTGGGCGGTGAGGCAGCCGAGCCGCTCGCCGCACGCCTCCTCCAGCTCGGCGCCGAGCGGCGCGGCGCCCGAACCGACGTAGCTCAACGCCGAGAGGTCAAAGCGGTCGACCATCGGGTGCTTGGCCAGGGCCAGCACGATCGGCGGCACGACCGCAGCCTGGGTGACGCGGTGGTCCTGAAGGAGCTGGAGGAACTGCTCGAGGTCGAAGCGGGGCATCGTGACCAGCGTGGCGCCCTGCCGCAGCGCGCCCGCCATCAGCACCGTCTGCCCGTAGATGTGGAAGAACGGCAGCACGGCGATGATCACCTCGTCATCGTCGGCGTCCACGACCGGCTGGAACTGGCAGAGGTTGGCGACCAGGTTGCGGTGGGTCAGCTCCACGCCCTTGGGCCGGCCGGTGGTGCCGCTCGAGTACGGCAGCGTCACCAGGTCGGCGCGGGGGTCGATGGCGACCGGTGGTGGCTGCCCGCCGGCGCGCAGCAGCTCGGCGAACGGCGTGGCGCCGTCGGACTCGCCGAGGACGAACACCTCGCGCACGCCCGAGCGGCCCGCCGCCGCCACCGCCCGGTCGACGAACTGCGGGATCGTCAGCAGGTAGGCGGCGCCCGCGTCGTTGAGCTGGAAGGCGAGCTCGTCGACCGTGTACAGCGGGTTGATGGTGGTGTTGATCCCACCCGCGAGCGCCACGCCGTAGAACGCGAGCGCGTACTCGGGCACGTTCGGGCAGTAGATGGCGAACACGTCGCCCTTGCCGAAGCCGCGCGCCGCCAGGCCGCCGGCCACCAGCCGGGCACCGCCGGCCAGCTCGCCGTAGGTGATCGTCCGGCCGCTCGGGCCGTCGATCAGGGCCGGTTTGCCCGCCCGCCGCGCCACCTCGGCGAACACCAGCTCGGGCAGTGACACCTCAGGGATGGTCACGTCCGGGTACGGGCTACGAACGATCGTCGACGCCATCGGTCCGCCTTCCGTGGAGGCTTGAGGTCGTCTCCCGCACCCCTCATTGGGTGCACCTCGCCGATCGCCATCTCAGCAGTAGGTTGGCTGCCCCGCAAGGGACACCGCGGTGCGGAGCCAGCCGTCCACCGCGCGGTCGTGGAGGTGGGGACCTCAGCCGCTGTAGGAGATGGTTGCTGTGGCGCTGAGGAAACACCCGAGCCGGTCCGCCTCCTCGCCGAGCTGCCGCCGCTGCTCGCCGCTCAGCCGCTGGAACGGCTCGACCGTGACCTGGATGCGGCCGCCCGACCGCTCGTGGCCCCAGACACCGGCCACCATCCCGTCCACCAGGACCACCGGCGAGATCCAGCCCGCCTTCCGGAAGACGCGGTCCTCGAAGGCCGGGTCCACCAGCGACCCCCGCGGCCGGGTTCCGGCCACGTAGACGTCGAATCCGCCGAGCAGGCGCGGCGGCAGGCGCGGCGGGGTCGCCTGGATCGCGGCGACGTCCTCGGCGTTCATCCAGCCGTGGTAGCCCTCCACCTCCAGGGCGACGAGGTCGTCGGCGGAGGCCGCCAGGACGCGGCCGGCCGGCGCGGGTTGCATGCCCCACCACCTGCCCAGCTCCTCCCGCGCGGCGGGACCGTAGACGCGCAGGTAGCGGCGGACGATCTCGCGCCAAGCCTGCCCGCTGTCCAGCTCACGCCAGGCGGGCAGCCAGGCGTCGGGACGGACGAAGGTCACGCTCTGGCCCTGGGGCGGCCCGAAGATCAGCGAGCCCTGGAACGCGGCCGGCTTCAGCATCTCGCCCCAGCCGGACAGCATCCGCTCCCGGGCATGCGGCCCGACCCGCTCGGCGACGTCGTCGGCGAGCTGCTCCCGGGTCAGCGGGCTCGCGCTCAGGGAGTCCCGGATCGCGTCGAGGATCGCCCGCAGCTCCTCCTCGCCGCAGCCGATCATCCGCAGCCACGCGCCCTTCCACCAGCGGTCGTGGGTTCGCAGGGCGGCGACATACAGCGGCAGGTCGTCCGCGGCAAGCAGGTGCAGGGTCCCGCGCATGCTCCAGGTGCGCACCAGGCTACGGTGCTCCCAGAGGGCGTCGCGGACGTCCTGCGGCCCGACCTCGGCGACCCTCGCCCAGACCTGAAGGTCGGCGGAGGAGGGCACCTGGGCGTGGATCCCGCAGACCTCGGCGACGACCTCGAGCATCCGTTTGGCCGGGGCGCGTTCGAGGAGCTGCTGGCGGCCCACCCGCCAGGCGCGGACCTGTTCCCACGTGAGCGACGCCGCCGGCTCCGGGGTGGTCATCGTGCCTGCTCCCTTCGTGGTCCACCGTCGAGCGTTCGACGCAACCTACCGGCACGGCTAGCCTCGGACCAGTGAACCCGCCTGCCGCGACCACCTGCCACGCCGTGGTGCCGCGCCACCACTGGCTGGTCCCCGACGACCCGACGTGCGGCGGCGCGGCACCTCGCGGGCCCGCCGTGCCCGGTCGGGCGGTGCGGTCGGGATGAGCGCGACCCGCTCCCCGTCGCGCCTGCGCCTGGCGCTGCTGGAGCGGTTGGCGGACCTGGTCACCACGGGCCAGCAGGCCCATCCGGTCCGGGTCGCCGTCGACGGGGTGGACGCGGCCGGCAAGACCAGCCTGGCCGACGAGCTGGTCGGGCCGCTGACCGACCGGGGCAGGTCGGTCATCCGCGGCTCCGTCGACGGCTTCCACCGCCCCCGCGCCGACCGCTACCGCCGCGGCGAGCTGTCGGCCGAGGGCTACTACCACGATGCTTTCGACTATCCGGCGCTCCGCGCCAACCTGCTGGACCCGCTCGGCCCCGGCGGCACCGGTCGCTACCGCACCGCCACCTTCGATTTCCGCACCGACCAGCCGCGCGCGGAGCCGTTCCAGCGCGCCGCCGCCGACGCGGTCCTGGTCTTCGACGGCGTGTTCCTGCTCCGCCCCGAGCTCAGCGACGCCTGGGACCTGCGGATCTTCCTCGACGTCCCCTTCCAGGAGACCATCCGCCGCGCACTAGCCCGCGACCGCGCACTGTACGGATCGACACAGGCCGTCGAGGAGCGCTACCACCACCGCTACCTCCCGGGCCAGCGCCACTACCTGGCCACCGTCCAGCCACAGCGGATCGCCGACGTCGTGATCGACAACCACGACCCGGCCACCCCGAGACTGACGATCCGCACGCTCGATCCGGCGGGCAGCGCCGGACCGGCCGCACCCGACCCGGCGTCACCCACACCGTGACGCACCCACCGTCCGCCGGGCCGGCCAGGAGCGGGACCGAACGGCATCCGCCCGGCGATCCCAGGATCGCGGTCTAGTCAACCCTCTCAACAGCGCCGCCCAGGCCCTGCCAGCAATCCACAGATTGGTCCGCGAGGCTCCGGTGCTCTGGCGGCGAGGCCTAGCGTTCGGCCATGCCGAGCAACGCCACCCTGCGGTCCCGCCCTCCGGGAGCGTGGTAGTCGTGCTCGCCAGGCTGGCGACGGCCACCCTGGTCGGCCTGACCGCGTACCCGGTCGGGGTGGAGGTCGACATCGGCCGTGGGCT
>DATLQA010000289.1:0-7581 GCA_035535495.1 Actinomycetota bacterium
GGACCGAGATGGCGATGCCGGGGGATAACACCGAGATGGTGGTGCGGTTGATCCAGCCGGTCGCGATGGCGGAGGGGTTGCGGTTCGCCATCCGTGAGGGTGGCCGCACCGTCGGCGCCGGCCGCGTCATCAAAATCCTCACATAGCCCGGTCCGGGGAGTCCTCCCACGGGATCGGGCGTCGCACAGCGGTTGGCATCTCGCGTAGGCTCTTCCCCGACGCTGTGCGAGCGAACGGAGCGTGCCAAGGCCCGCTCCGGGCAAGGAAGGAACCCACCGTGGCGACCACCGACATCAGGCCGAAGATCACCCTGGCGTGCACCGTCTGTAAGCACCGCAACTACACCACCACCAAGAACAAGCGGAACGACCCTGACCGCATCGAGCTGAAGAAGTACTGCCGCTGGTGCGGCCGGCACACCGCGCACCGTGAGACCCGCTGAGCTGCCTCGGTCCCCCAGCGCCCGGCCCCGGCCGGGCGCTCGGTGCTCCAGCGCCGGTTGTCGACCGGCCCGCGGCGGGCTAGCGTCGCCCATGCCGGCAACGCCACCCCCGAGGAGTCGGTCCGCATGCCGTTGAACCAGAGCCTGGTCGGCAAGGAGTACCCGCCGATCCACTACGAGGTCGGGCGCGAGAAGCTGCGCGAGTTCGCCGTCGCACTGGGCGAGACCAACCCGGTCTACCACGACGAGCAGGCCGCCCGGGCCGCGGGCCATCCCGACCTGCCGGCCGTGCCGACCTTCCCGGTGGTGATCTCCTTCCGCGCGGGCGCGATGGTCAACGGCGACCCGGAGCTCGGGCTCGACTACAGCCGCGTGGTCCACGGCGAGCAGGCGTTTTCCTACCGGCGGCCGGTCCGGGCCGGGGACCGCCTGCTCGCCACGGCCAGGGCGGCCGCGATCGAGACCAAGGGCCGCCACGAGCTGCTGACCATCGCCACGCGGATCGCCACCGAGGCCGGCGAGCCCGTCTGCGAGGCGACCTCGCTGCTGATCTCGCGCGGCACCGGCGCCGAGGGCGCCGCCAGGAGCGGCGCGGCCGGCGGCGCCGACCAGGGCCCCGACGACCTCGCGGAGCCGGCGGATGGCCAGGTGATCGGGAACAGCGCCAGGCGGTCGGTGGCCGGCGTGAACGTCGCCGACGACATCGGCGAGCTGCGCGAGCCGATCGAACGCCTCGACCTGATCAGGTACGCCGGTGCCTCCGGCGACTTCAACGTCATCCACTGGAGCGACGAAGCGGCCACCGCCGTCGGCCTGCCCGGGGTGATCGCCCACGGCATGTTCTCCATGGGCGTCGCCGCCCGGCTGGTCACCGGCTGGGCCGGCGACCCGGCCGCGCTGCGGCGGCTGCGGGTCCGGTTCGCGGCGATGATCCGGCCCGGCCAGACGCTGACCGTCCGTGGCGAGGTCGCCGCGGTGGAGAAGCCCCGGGTCGGTCTCCGCTTCTCGGGCGAGGACGAGCAGGGGAACAAGGTGCTGTCCAAGGGTGAGGCCGACGTGGAGCTGGCAGGCTGACGGTGACCGAGCCCGGCCCGGACGTGCACGACCTGGTCGCCCGGCGGCAGCAGGCGCGGCAGGCGCGGGACTTCGCCCTGGCGGACGCGCTCAGGGGGCAGATCCGTGAGGCCGGCTGGCTGCTCCGCGACACCCCGTCCGGCTCCGAGCTGGTGCCGGCCCCGCCGTATGCGCTCACCGACCCGGAGCGGCTCGCGCCGCGCTGGGCCGAACCGGACGCGCACACCGTCTCGGCGGTCGCCCACGTGACCGGCTGGCCCGACGACGTGGCCAGGGCCGTCACCGCCCTGGCTCGGCACTGCGGCCACCACGACTACGAGGTGGTGCTGGTCGCCGACGGCGCGGGCGAGGAAGCCGGACGAGCCCTCTCTGACCTGGCCGCGGCGGACGGCCGCGTGCGCGTCCTGCACCTGGAACCGGCGGTCGGGTTCGGCCAGGCCATGAACCTCGGCCTCGGGCAGGCCCGCGGCGGCCTGCTGGTCTGGCTCGATCCCCACGTCGAGGCGACCGGGGACCTGTTCGCCCCGCTCCTCGACGCCGTCAAGGACCCGGCCGTCGGGCTGGCGGGCGGATGGGGGGTGACCAGCCGTAGCATGCTGGAGTTCGAGGCCGACGACGGACCGGAGGTGGACGCGGTCGAGGGATACCTCCTCGCGGTGCCCCGCGCCCTGGCCGCCTCGGTCGAGGTGGACCCGCGCGACCGCTACTACCGCAACGCCGACCTGGACTACTCGTTCGCCGTCCGCGCGCTCGGCCGCCGGGCGGTGCGGGTGCCGGTGCCGGCCCGCCAGCACCGGCACAGGGGCTGGCACGAGACCGAGCCCGCGGCGCGCGACCGGGCCTCCCGCAAGAACTACGATCGTTTCCTCAAGCGCTGGCGCGCCCGGACCGACCTGTTGACGCACGGGTTCACCGGGTATCACCGTCACCACGACCACAGCACGTAACCGGGGGGCCACCGCAGAGGTCTAGGATCGCGAACGGTTGAAGGGGATCGACGTGGAGGTCGACCGGGAGCTCGTCGAGGCCGCCCAGGCAGGCGACCGCTGGGCGCTCGAGGAACTGGTCCGGCGGACGCACCGGAGCGTCTACACCTGTGCGCTCCGGCTGGTCGGCAATCCGGACGACGCCGCCGACGTGACCCAGGACGTCTACCTCAGGGTGGTGCGCAAGCTTGGCGGCTTCCGGCACGAGGCCTCCTTCGCGACCTGGCTCAACCGGGTGACGACGAACGTGGCCATGAGCGCCCTCAAACGGCGTTCGCGGCGGATCGCCGTGGAGGGGGGCGCCGTCCCTACCGACACCCGCGACCCGGCGCCCGACCCGGCCGAGCGGGCGGAGATGGTGGCGCTCGCCCGGCGGCTCGAGCAGCTGGTGGCGCAGCTCCCCGAGACGCAGCGGCAGGTGCTGGTGTTGCGGGACATCTACGGACAATCGACCGACGAGGTGGCTGACGCGATGGGGATCTCCACGGGAGCCGTGAAGGTGCGGCTCTTCCGTGCCCGCGAGCGGCTCAAGGCGGAGCTGGAGGCGATCGAGGGTGGCCAGGTGGTGGCGCTGGACGGCCGGCGCCGCGCGGCCTCCCCGGGCGGCGGCGGGGGGCGGCGGGCATGACCGGCTGCCACGAGGTCCGGCCGCTGCTGCCCGCCCGGCCAGAGGAGCTCACCCCTGAGCAGGCCCTCCTCCGCGCGGACCACGTCCTGGCCTGCACTCGCTGTGCCGCGGAGGCGGCTGGCTACGGCCGCCTCGGGGCCGCGCTGGCGGTGCTGGCCGGCTTCGAGGCAGAGCCGCCCTTCGGCACCCTGGAGCGGATCCTGGCGACGCTCGGCCGCCGCCGGGTGGCCGTCGCCGACCCCAAGGTCGCGGCCGTCGCCGCCGGCTCGGCCGGCGCCCTGCTCGGCGCCATCCTGGTCGCCCGCGCCCTGCGCCAGCGCCGCCGCTCCGGCGGCGTGGGCGGCAAGGGCTCGCGGCGCGGCCGGCCCCTGAGCGTCCCGCTGGCCGCCGCCGTCCGGGCAAGGTAGCTGGTCGCCGCCGCCGGTCCACACCGGTCAAGCTGGTAAGCTAGTGCCAGACGACGGGCTGGCGGCCCCGGTAGTTGCCGGACCGGCGTCTTGAGTCGTGTCGACGCCTCTCCCTATACTCGTTGAGCTTCGGGCCGGACTTGGGGGCGGACCGGCACACCCTAGGCCAGTAGCTCAATTGGTAGAGTCCCGGTCTCCAAAACCGGTGGTTGGGGGTTCGAGTCCCTCCTGGCCTGCAACTCCCGCACCTGAGCCGGAGCGCCACGGTGAGCCGGTGCCAAGGGACGGGATGAGGACCCGGCTGCGCCAACGGCGCGAGGAGCAAGCCGTAACCATGAACAGGGAAACCAAGCGAGCACTTGCTCGCCAGCAGCGCACCACCGACCAGGGAGAGCGCCTCCAGCAGCTGCGCAAGCAGCAGGTCGCCCAGCGCCAGACCGCCAAGCAGAGCACCGTCCAGACCGGCAAGGGGCGGTCCCGGCTGCGGGCACTGGGCTCCTTCGGCGGGGAGGTCACCGCCGAACTCCGGAAGGTGAACTGGCCGGACCGGCGGACGGTGTTCGGGTACACCGTGGTCGTGCTGGTGTCCGTGTCGGTCATCACCGCGCTGATCTTCGGCATGGACACCCTGTTCGGCAAGGCCGTGCTGGCCGTGTTCGGCTAGCCCGGCCGCCGCAAAGGATTCCTAGCATCAGGAGCGTCATGAGCACCGACACCGCCACCGGCGAGACCGGAGGCCCTAGCCACGGACTGGGCGACTGGTACGTGGTCCACACCTACGCGGGATACGAGAACAAGGTCAAAGCGAACCTCCAGAGCAGGATCTCCTCGATGAACATGGAGGAGAAGATCTTCGAGGTCGTCATCCCGATGGAAGACGTCATGGAGATCAAGGGAGGCAAGCGCCAGGTCGTCTCGCGCAAGGTCTTCCCCGGGTACCTGCTGGTCCGCATGTTCCTCGACGACGACTCCTGGTACGTGGTCCGCAACACCCCGGGCGTGACCGGCTTCGTCGGGTCGGGCGCCAAGCCGACCCCGCTCTCCGAGAAGGAAGTGGCCAAGATCCTCGAGACCAAGCCGGTCGAGAAGATCCGGCCGCGGGTGGAGTGGCAGGTCGGCGAGTCCGTGACCGTCACCTCTGGGCCGTTTGCCCAGCTCCCCGGCTCCATCGCCGAGATCAACGCCGACCAGCAGAAGCTCAAGGTGTTGGTGTCGATCTTCGGGCGGGAGACGCCGGTCGAGCTCTCCTTCGACCAGGTCCAGAAGCTTTAGACCCCGTGAGCACGCCAAGGAGCGAGTAACCCCATGCCACCGCAGCAGCCGTCCCGCCGCCGCAAGGTCGCGGCCGTGATCAAGATCGAACTCCCGGCCGGCCAGGCCACCCCGGCGCCGCCCGTCGGCACCGCGCTCGGCCCCCACGCCGTGAACATCATGGACTTCGTCAAGCAGTACAACGCCGCCACCTCGGGCCAGATCGGCAACGTGATCCCGGTCGAGATCACCATCTACGAGGACCGCACCTTCAGCTTCATCCTCAAGACGCCGCCGGCGGCGGTGCTGCTGCGCAAGGCGGCCGGGGTGGAGAAGGGCTCGGCCGAGCCGCACCGGGAGAAGGTCGGCACGGTCTCCCGCGCCCAGGTGCGGGAGATCGCCGAGACCAAGATGCCCGACCTGAACGCGCTCGACGTCGAGGGCGCCATGAAGATCGTGGAGGGCACCGCCCGCTCCATGGGCATCGTCGTCTCCGGCTAACCGCCGGCGACGGCTGGAGCCAGGGGCTCGGAGGCCCGCGGGGAATCAGTGGGAGGGGCGGCAACGCCCCGCAGGCACCACGAAAGGACGGCAGCAGATGGCAGGCAAGAAGTACGCGGACGCGCTCAGGAAGATCGACCGCACCACGCTCCACCACCCCTACGACGCGTTGGAGCTGGCCAAGGCCACCAACCCGACCAAATTCGACGCCACCGTGGAGGTCGCCTTCCGGCTCGGGGTCGACCCGCGGCGGGCCGACCAGATGGTCCGGGGCACGGTCAGCCTGCCCAACGGCACCGGCAAGAGCGTCCGGGTGGCCGTGTTCGCGGAGGGCGAGGCCGCCCGTGACGCGGAGGCGGCAGGGGCCGACGTGGTCGGCGGCAAGGACCTGATCGAGCGCATCCAGAAGGGCTTCCTCGATTTCGACGCCGCCGTCGCGACCCCGGACCTGATGGGCCAGGTCGGCCGGCTCGGCCGCATCCTCGGGCCGCGCGGCCTGATGCCCAACCCGCGCGCCGGCACGGTCACCCCCGAGGTGGCCAAGGCCGTCAGCGACATCAAGGGCGGCAAGGTCGAGTACCGCGTCGACCGCCACGGCAACCTGCACCTGATCCTCGGCAAGACCTCCTTCCCGGCCAAGGCGCTGGTCGAGAACTACCAGACGGTGCTCGACGAGATCCTCAGGGCCAAGCCGGCGGCGGCCAAGGGCCGCTACATCAAGGGCATCGCCGTCGCGACCTCGATGGGCCCTGGCATCAAGGTCGACCCGGCGCAGACCCGCAACCTGGTCGGCGACCGCGAGGCCAAGGCCGGCTAGGCGGCCGGCCATGGGCGAGGCCTGGCACCTGGGCTGGTGGGCGCCGCTGGCGCCGGCGGTCGAGCCTGACGAGCTGATCGACCCGAGCGTGCACGGCGGGCTGCTGTCCGCCGTGGCCGCCGGCTCGCCCCTCGACCACCTCGGCCAGCGGCGGCTGGCCTCGCTCAAGGGCGTCGGCCTGGCCGGCCCGGACGGCCGGCCGCGCTTCCCGGTGGCCCGCGCCGAGCAGGCCAAGTCGCTCCGCGCCGCGGCCACCGACTTGGGCCGCGGCATCGCCCGCCTGCTGGCCGGTGAGTGGAGCCGGCTCGAGGTCGAGTACGAGCCCTTGCACGCGATCGTCGGCGGCAGCGCCCGCGACCTCTCGCCGAGCTCGAATCCGGCTGCCTTCCTGGTGGTCGGCGGGCTCCTGCTCGACCTCGGGGTCCGCCGCCTGCTGCGCAGGCAGGGGCTGGCCGCGCCGCCGTTCGGCAGCGCCTACGTCTGGCTTGCCGAGGGCGAGCGCGAGGGCGCCGGCGTCTGGTTCGCCCGCGCCACTCCGCTGGCCGGCCGCGGCTACCTGGTCCGCTGCGGCCGCCCGGACTCGCCCGCGTGGTCCGCCCTCGCGGTCGACCCGGAGGCGGCACCCGCCCTGCCCGCCGCCCGCGAGCCTGCCCTGACCGAGTTGGCCGAAGGCTTCGGCTGGTCGGTGGTCCGGCTGGTCGAGGACGCCATCCCCGCCCTCGACCCGATACGTCGGCGCATCCCCGGCGCCGACGACGAGGGCGCCTTCCTGACCTGGGCCTACACCCTGGCCATGGACACCACCCTCGAACGCCTCGCCGGCCGCGGCCTGGTCACCCTCCCCGCCACCGGCGCCCTGGCCGTCCGCGTCACCGCCCCCGCCCTCGCCGGCCTGTAGCGGGGCACCCGCGGTCACAGCCAACCGGGGCGGACCAGCCCGGTCTCGTAGGCGAGCACCCGACGGACAACGCCGCCAGCGCGGCGGCGGCGAGCAGGGCGAGCCGGCGGCGGCCGGTGGCCGCCGCGGTATCGAGCGCGATCAGCGGCGTGGCCCAGATCGGTCCGGTCGGATGCCCAAGGGCGACCGAGACGGCGGTCTGGATCGTCAGACCGGCTCGCGCCGGCGGATGCGCTCGTGCAGCACGGCGGTGGTGGGGGCGGGCTCGACGCCCAGTTCGTCCCTGAGCGAGTCGGCGCAGGCGCGGAACTGGCGCAGGGCCAGGTGGGTCTGGCCCTGACGGCTGTAGCAGCGCATCAGCCGGCGGTGGGCGTCCTCCCGGCAGGGGTCGCGCTCGAGGATGCGCTGGCAGAGGGCGGCGCACGAGGCGTACTGCGCCTGGGTGAAGTACAGGTGGCTGAGTCGCTCCAGGGTGTCGAGGTAGGCGAGCCGCAGGCGCTCGCGGGTGAGGACGGCCCACTCCTCGTACGGGTCCTCGGCGAGGAAGTCGCCCTGGTACAAGGAGGCGGCCAGCTCG
>DATLQA010000290.1:0-6348 GCA_035535495.1 Actinomycetota bacterium
TCGGGGCGGGGCGGCTGCGGGACGTCGTCGCACATGGGGGCCTCGCTCGTCCTTCAACGGTGGGCCGCCTGTCGTCGCGGACGAGGCGGGCGAACGCTCTTCGCGAAGAGGAGATGTACCCCAGGAGCGACGAACCATCACTCAGCAGGCGGATCTGATCAGCCGCGCGCGGCTGATCGGACAGCTCGCGTCGTCAGAAGGCTGCTTCACGGTGCTCCAGGACGGGCGCCGTCCCCCTCGGCCAGGTGACCGTGATGACGTCGAAGCGGACGCGGGAGGGTGGGTGGGTGGTGGCGGCGAGCCAGGCCGCCGCGAGCAGCCGCAGGCGAGCCTGCTTGCGTGCGGTCACGGCGGCGGCCGCAGTGCCGTAGGCGTCGCTCCGCCTTGCCTTGACCTCGCAGAAGACGACCAGGCCTGGGGCGGCCGCGATAAGGTCGATCTCGCCGTGGCGGCAGCGCCAGTTGCGGGCCACCACGTCGAGACCGCTGGCGGTGAGGTGGTCGCCGGCGAGCGCCTCGGCCAGGCGGCCGAGCTGGCGCCGCGGGTCAGGGCCGGGTGGGGCGTGAGGCATGGGTCCTCCGTGTCGGGACCGCGGTTCCGGGCGGCGGTGTGCCTCCGCCGCGAGCCGACGCTACGGCGACCGGCGCCTCGGCCGGAACTTGGGCCGGCCAACCTGTGGACGGCCGACGGGTCGGCCCGAAACGCGGTGGAGCGGTGTCGGCCACGGCGGCGATGATCGGGGCGGGACAGCGAGCGATCGGAGGCGACGTGCACCCCACCTACCGCGGCATCGACGAGGCCGAGCGTGAGCGGGTCGCGGGCATGATGATGCTCGCCTTCGGCAACCCGCAGGCGCGCGACTACGCCTCCCGGACCGCGGCGGAGGAATTCCGGGTGCTCGAGGTGGACGGGGAGATCGTGAGCATGCTGCGGCACGCGCGGCTGGCGCAGTGGTGGCTCGGGCGGGCGGTGCCGTCCTCGCAGGTGCTGCAGTTCGCCACGCCGCCGGAGCACCGGGCGAAGGGCTGGGGCGCGGAGCTGCTCACCCGGCTGATGGCGGAGCTGCACGCCGGCGGCGTGCCAACGGCGACGCTGCGCGCCAGTACCGCGGCGTTCTACCGCTCGGTCGGCTTCGAGTTCGCCGGCGACTGGAGCGCCTACGAGGTGTCCTGCGAGTACCTGCCGCGCAAGCTGGCGCCGTGGCGCGCCCGCCAGCTGCGCCTGGACGAGCTGGCGCCGGTGTTCGAGCTGTACGAGCGGGTGGCGCCGGCCCGGCACGGGGCCTTCGTGAGGGACCGGCGTTGGTGGGCCAAGTTCACCCGCGAGAAGTGGGACGACCCGGCCACCTGCTTCCTGCTGGAGTCGGAGGACGGCCGCCCCGCCGGGTGGGCGATGGTGGCGTTCGCGCCAGGACCGGCGACGCCGGGGGCGGCCTGGCGCAACCCGATCGAGGTGCTGGACTGGGGCTGCCTGCCGGGGGCGGAGCGGGGGCTGCTGGCGCTGATGGCGGGGTGGGCGCCGATGGGCGGGTACCTGCAGTGGAGCGGTCCCGACCCCGATCCGGTCCTGTTCGCGCTCGGCGACGAGCACGCCGTCATGCGGGCCCGCTACCACTGGATGCTGCGGCTGGTCGACGTCGCGGCCGCGTTCGCGGCGCGGCCGTACCCGGAAGGGGTGCGCGGCGAGGTGGCGTTCACGGTCTCCGACCCGGTCTGCCCGTGGAACCGGGGCGGCTGGCGGCTGGTGGTGGACGGTGGCAGGGCGGAGGTGACGCGGGCTGGGTCGGCGCCGGCCGCGCGGGCCGAACCTCGGGGTCTGGCGGCGCTGTTCACCGGGTTCGCCGACGCGGGCCTGCTGAGCGCGGCGGGCCTGCTCTCGGGCTTCGGGCAGCGGGAGGTGGACCTGCTCAGGGCGGCGTTCGCCGGACCGCGGCCGTGGACCTCCGAGTACTACTGATCGGTCAGTTGCCGCCGGCGGCGAGGACCCAGGCGAGCAGGCCGCCGATGATGACCAGGGCGGAGATCAGGATGGCGATGTCGACGGTCTTCTTGTCGCGGTAGCGACGGGTGGCGTTGAAGCCCATCGGGCCTCCGTGGCGTCCGGGGACGGCCTACAGCTCGTCCTTCTTGATGAGCTCCTCGATGTTCACGTCCTTGAAGGTGACCACGCGGACCTTGGTGACGAAGCGGGCCGGCCGGTACATGTCCCACACCCAGGCGTCGTGGAGGACCAGGTCGAAATAGACGTCGGTGTCCTGGTTGCGCACCTGGAGGTCGAACTTGTTGCACAGGTAGAAGCGCCGGTCGGTCTCGACCACGTACTGGAACATGCCGAGCACGTCCCGGTACTCGTGGTAGAGCTGCAGCTCGATATCCGCCTCGTACCGTTCCAGGTCCTCGGCGCTCATCGCTCCTCCTGTTCGTACCGGTCGGTCGACGCCTCGGGTCTGGCCAGCAGCCATGGCGTCGCCACCCCCATGAAGGAGTGGCGATGGTAGGCCGAGGGGCCGAGCGCGCGCAGCGCCGCCCAGTGCTCGTCGGTGCCGTACCCCTTGTGCCGCTGGAACCCGTAGCCGCGGTAGCGGCGGGCGGCACCGACCATGATGCGGTCCCTGGTCACCTTGGCGATGATCGAGGCGGCGGCCACGCAGCTCATCACCTGGTCGCCCTTGCGCACGCCGAGCACCGGCGCCGGCACGCCGGGGATCGGGAAGCCGTCGGCCAGGCCGTAGTCGAAGCCGTCGGGCAGCGAGCGCAGGGCGCGCGCCAGCAGGGCCAGGTTGGCGCGGTGCAGGCCGGTACGGTCGATGGTGTCGGGCCCGACCCGGACCACGGAGATCGCCAGGGCGGCCCGTTCGATCTCGAGCGCCAGCTCCTGGCGGCGCGCCGGGGTGAGCAGTTTGGAGTCGGCCAGCCCGTCCACGCCGCCGTCAGGGGGCAGGATCACCGCGGCCGCGACCAGTGGGCCGGCCAGGGCGCCACGGCCGGCCTCGTCCGCTCCGGCGACCCGGGTGAAGCCCGCGTCGCGTAGCCGATCCTCGAAGGTAGCGGTCGCCAGCATTCCGAAAGCCTACTGCCAGGGACCCCTCATCGGTCCCGGCGGAGCCAGCCGGCCCGGCCAAACGGCCAGATCCGGACGAACGCGCGGCCGACCACGACGTCGTCGTCGATCGCGCCGAAGACCCGGGAGTCCTGGGAGTTGTTGCGGTTGTCGCCCATCACGTAGAGCTTGCCAGGCGGCACGCGGAACCGGTTGCATTCGGTGGTGGTGTCCGCCGCCAGGTAGGGCTCGTTCACCGCCTTGCCGTTGCGGAAGAGCTTGCCGCCGGAGCAGGTGAGCGTGTCGCCGGGCACGCCGACGACGCGTTTGATGAAGTCGCGCTCGGACGGCGGGGTGAGGCCGATGGCCTGGCCCAGGCTGGTGAAGAAGCGGGCCACCGGGTTGGACGGCTCGGAGCTGGGCAGGCCGGGCTCGTTGTGGACGAAGACCACGATGTCGCCCGGCTGGACCTCGCCGAAGCGGTAGGAGAGCTTCTCGACCAGCACGCGGTCGGAGATGTCCAGGGTCGGCTCCATCGAGCCGGACGGGATGAAGAAGGCCTGCACCAGGAAGGTCTTGAAGATAACGGCCAGCAGGACGGCGAGGACGACCAGGGTGACCGTCTCGCGCAGCACGGCCATGGGCCCGCTGGGCCGCTCGTCGTCCGCTTTGCGCTTGGACCGGTCCGACCGGGAGGGCACCACCTGCTCGGCCTGGCCGGACGGCTCCGGCCGGTCTGAGGCCGGGGGGCCCAGGTTGTCGTCGCCGCCCAGGGCGGCGGCGTCCAGGTCAGGCGCTGTCGAGGGGTGGACGGTCTCGTCGCCGGCCCCGTCGTCCGTGTCGCCGACCGTTGGCCGCCTCATGTGCGGGTGGGGCTGCGCTTCTCCTTGATCTTCGCGGCCTTGCCGGTCCGCTCGCGCAGGTAGTAGAGCTTGCTGCGGCGGACGTCACCGCGGGTGAGCAGCTCGACCTTGGCGATGCTGGGCGAGTGGACCGGGAAGGTGCGCTCGACCCCGACGCCGAAGGAGACCTTGCGGACGCTGAAGGTCTCGCGCAGGCCACCGCCCTGACGGCGCAGGACGAAGCCCTGAAAGATCTGGATCCGCGACCGGCTGCCCTCGACCACGCGGACGTGGACCTTGACGGTGTCGCCGGGGCGGAAATCAGGCAGGTCGTCGCGCAACTGCGCGCGTTCGACCACGTCGGTGATCTGCATGTGGGTGAAGCTCCTTGAAAGGAAACCAGGAAAGGAGAGCAGCATGCCAAGAGCCGACTCACGCGCGCGAGCCCGTCGCTGGGACGTGGTGGGATGGCGCGTAGGCCGGTGACCTCTCCACCAAGGGTAACACGACCTCGGCGGCGCACGAGGGCACGGGCCGGTCGCCGCCTACTCCCGTGGGCCCTCCGCCAGGCGGTCGCGCTCCTGGTCGGTCGCATCGGCGGTGGCGAGCAGGTCGGGCCGGAGGCGGCGGGTCCGCTCCACCGACTGGGCGCGCCGCCAGCGGGCGACGGCGCCGTGGTCGCCGGAGCGGAGGACCTCGGGGACGTCCAGCCCCCGGTAGGAGGCGGGCCGGGTGTACTGCGGGTATTCGAGCAGGCCGAGCCCGCCGTCGCCCTCGGAGGCGGTGGAGAACGACTCGTCGGTGGCGGACTCGGCGTTGCCGAGCACCCCGGGGACCAGGCGGGCGACCGCTTCGATCACCGCCAGGGCGGCCGTCTCGCCGCCGGCGAGGACGAAGTCGCCGAGCGAGATCACCTCGTCGACGCGGGTCCGGACGCGCTCGTCGACGCCTTCGTAGCGGCCGCAGCACAGGACCAGCCGCTGACGGGTCGCCAGCCGGGCGGCGGCGCGCTGGTCGAAGCGGGCCCCGTCCGGCGCGAGCAGGACCACGTGGGCGCCGCTGCCTGGACCGGCCAGCTCGTCCAGGGCCTCGAACCATGGCTCCGGCCGCATCACCATGCCGGCCCCGCCGCCGAAGGGGGCGTCGTCGACGGTGCGATGCCGGTCGTGGGTCCAGGTCCGCAGGTCGTGGCAGGCCACGGTGATGAGCCCGACCTCGCGTGCCTTGTACAGCAGGCCGGTGTCCAGCGGCGTGTCGAAGAACCGCGGGAAGATGGTGATCACGTCGAAGCGCACGGCCACGCCGCTCCTAGGCGGGGTCGAGCAGGCCGGGGACGGCGTCGACCACCAGCCGGCCGGCGTCCAGCTCGACCGTGACCAGGGCGGCCACCGCCGGCACCAGCACGCTGGCGCCGCCGTCCAGCCGCACCGACAGCAGGTCGTGGGCGGTTCCTGGCATGACCTCGTCGACCACGCCGCGGCGGGTCCCCTCGCGGTCGAACACGGCCAGGCCAACCAGCTGATGTGACCAGAACTCGTCGGCGGCCAGCGGCCGCGCCGCCTCGCGCGGGATCGACAGCAACCCGCCGCGCAGCGGCTCCGCGGCGTCGCGATCGGCGACGCCGTCGAAGCTGACCAGCAGCCAGCCCCGGTCGTCGCGGGCGGCGGCGACCACCAGCGGGCGCAGCGGCTCGGCCTGCTCCGGGTCGCCGAGGGCCAGTTCGGTGCCTGCGGTGAACCGGTCAGGAGCATCCGTCAGGGGCTGGACGACGACCTCGCCCTTGACCCCGTGGGGCCGGATGACCCGGCCGACGACCAGGCGATCAGGGACCGCCGCGGCGGGCACGCTCACTCGCCCTCGCCGAGCACCTCGACCTCGACCCGGTCGCCGTCGGCGCCGAGCTGGCTGGGACCGACCGCCCGGACCAGGCGGCGCACGCTCTTCACGGTCCGCCCGCTCCGGCCGATCAGCTTGCCGACGTCGTCGGGCGCGGCCCGCACCTCGTAGGTGATCCCGCGGCCACCCCGGAACTCCTCGACGGTGACCCGGTCGGGCTCGTCGACCAGCGCCCTGGCGAGGTAGGCGACAACGTCACGCACGGCGGTTACGACCCGGACCGCTTGGCGGCCCCGCCGCCGCTCTTGGGCTTGGGCTTGGCGGCACGCTCGGCGCGCCTGGCCCGCTGCGCCTTGGCGGCGGCCTTGCGCTCGGCGAAGCCTTCGATGCCGGCGATGGTGAGCAGGTTGGCCACCGCCTCGGTCGGCTGGGCGCCCTTGGCGATCCAGTCCCGCGCCTTGTCGGTGTCGATCTCGATCCGGCTCGGCTCGCTGTGCGGGTGGTAGACGCCGAGGTTCTCGATGAAGCGCCCGTCGCGCGGGCTGCGCGAGTCGGCCACGACCACGCGGTAGTACGGCGCCTTCTTCATGCCCATGCGCATCAGGCGCAGCTTCACGGCCATCGGAGATGA
>DATLQA010000291.1:0-2660 GCA_035535495.1 Actinomycetota bacterium
CGCTGGCCCACTCCGGGTAGCCGTCCTCGAGACGGGCGGCGGGGTAGCCGTGGCGGCGCAGGGTTCGAACGGCGTCGTCGGCGTACACGCAGTACGGGCCGCGGCAGTAGGCGACGATCTGCTGGCCCATGGGCACCTGATGCAGTCGCGAGCTCAGCTCCGCAACGGGTATCGACAGTGCCCCGGCGATGTGCCCGGCCCGGAACTCCGGCTCTGGCCGCACGTCCAGCACCACCACATCGCCGGCGCGTAGCCGCTCGGCCAGCTCGTCGCGGGTCATGATGTCCAGCCGGGACCGGTCGCCGAGGTAGGCCGCCGCGAGATCATCGAGCTCCTCGACATGCTCCGAAGCCACCTCCCGGACGACCCGCCACAGCTGGGCGACGCGCTCGCTGGCCAGCGAGTAGTAGATCCGGTTGCCGTCGCGGCGGGTCCGGACTAGGCCCACGCGAAGTAGCTGCTGCAGGTGCTGCGAGGTGTTCGCGACACTCTGGCCGAGCTCGCCGGCGATCTCGTCGACCGAACGCTCCGCCTGCACCAGCAAGTCGACGATCTGGGCGCGGCGGCCGTTGCCGAGCGCCCTCGCGACATCGGCGAAACCGTCGAACAACGCATCCTTAGCTGCCCTGTCGCCCACCTGTGCACCTCGCACGCAGTCCTATTCAAGAAATTACTTGACAAGATACGCACCCGTCCGCAACTATTCAAGTGATTTGTTGAACTGTTGTGGTGAAGTGGAGCGCGATGGCGGTCGATGTGGCGGTGGTGCCGCTGGTCGATGAGGGGCTGGGCAACAGCGCCTACCTGGTCGACCTTGGCGATAATCGCGCCCTGGTCGTGGATGCCAGCCGGGACCTGCGCGCGGTGCGGGCGGCGGCCGAGGAGCGGAACCTTCGGGTGGCGTTCGCCGCCGACACCCATCTGCACGCCGACTTCCTCTCCGGCGCCCGACAGCTTGCCGCCAGTGACGGCGCCACGGTGCTGGCCTCCGCGGCCGGCGGCCGAGAGTTCGGGCACACCAGGCTCTCCGACGGGGACGAGGTCGACCTCGGCGGGCTGCGGCTGCGCGCCCTCGGCACGCCCGGACACACCGACGAGCACCTGGCGTTCGTGCTGCTGGACGGGCAGCGCCCGCTTGGGGTGTTCACCGGCGGGTCGCTGCTGGTCGGCGCGGCGGCCCGCACCGACCTGGTCGATCCCGAACGCACCGAGGAGCTCGCCCGCGCCCAGTACCGGTCCGTGCTGCGGCTGCTCACCCTCCCCGACGAGGTCGCGGTCTGGCCGACCCACGGCCCGGGGTCGTTCTGCTCCGCCCCGACCGGCGCGGAGCGAACCAGCAGCATCGGCCGCGAGAAGGCCACCAACACGCTGCTGCGCGCAGCCGACGAGGACGGATTCGTGGCGTCGCTGCTGGGCTCGCTCGGCTCCTTCCCGCCATACTTCCTCCGCCTCGCCGAAATCAACCGCCGGGGCCCGGCGCCCACCGATCCCAGGCCGCTCCGCCCCCTCGATCCCACGACGGTCAGCGCACTACTCGCCGGCGGCGCTGCGATGGTCGACGTGCGTCCGGTCGGTGACTTCGCCGCCGGTCACGTTCCGGGGGCTCTGTCGGTCGCCCTGCGCGGGTCCTTCGCCACCTGGCTCGGCTGGCTGCTGCCACCGCGGCAGCAGATCGTCGTGCTACGCAACCCCGACCAGGACCCGGACGAGATCGTCTGGCAGGCGACGAAGATCGGCCGCGACAACGTTGACGCCGAACTGCTCGGCGGCATCGAGAGCTGGGCCGCGGCCGGGCTGCCGGTTTCAACCATCCGGCTAGTCGAACCAGGCGGCATCGCCGGCCATCGGCTGCTCGACGTCCGACTGAATTCCGAGTTCATCGCCGGGCACGTCCCGGGCGCGGCCCACATCGAGCTCGGCGACCTCTCCGCCCGGCTGGACGACCTGCCCGCCGGACCGCTGGCGGTGATGTGCGGACATGGCGAACGCGCGATGACCGCCGCCAGTGTCATGGAGAGGGCCGGACGGCGCGACCTCATCGCTGTCGCCGGTGGTCCGCCCGAGTGGTCCGCAGGCAGCGGCGCCGCCCTGGAGAAGGGACAGTGACCAGCGGTACGACGTCCTCCCCCGAGCAGCACACCGGGCAAATACGCCTAGGCCTGCGGGCCAACGCCGCCCAGTTCACCCTGCTCGTGGCGGTAAACGCCCTGGTCGGCGGCATGCTCGGGCAGGAACGGACCGTCCTGCCGCTGCTGGCCGCGCAAGAGTTCCACCTCGACGCCTACACCGCCGCGCTGACCTTCATTCTGGCGTTCGGGGTGGCCAAGGCCATCACCAACTACCTGGCCGGAACCTGGTCGGACCGCTACGGCCGCAAGCCCGTGCTGGTCGCCGGCTGGCTGATCGCCGTACCAGTCCCATTGTTGCTGATCTGGGCGCCGGCCTGGGGGTGGGTGGTCGCAGCAAACGTGCTGCTCGGCGTCAGCCAGGGCCTCACCTGGTCCACCACCGTGATCATGAAGGTCGACCTGGTCGGGCCCGACCGGCGCGGGCTGGCGATGGGGCTGAACGAGGCCGCAGGCTACGGCGCGGTGGCCGCGACGGCGATGGCCACCGGCTACCTCGCAGCCGAATACGGACTACGGCCGGAGCCGTTCTAC
>DATLQA010000292.1:0-15127 GCA_035535495.1 Actinomycetota bacterium
GAGCTGCTTCGGTAAGAGGCGTGCACCTCGTATGCACCGCTATTGACGCTGGCACATTGGCCGTAACGCTGGATTCCACATCCTGATTGAGGATCGCGAGTTGATTGGGATGCATCGGCATGAGAGACGGCCATGGGCGCAGCGATCAAAGCAAGAGCCATGAGAAGTACGATCGTTCTTGAGGCTCGCCGTCTCATGATTCCTCGATGCTTCCGGCCCAAGCCTGTCGCCAGCGACCGTCGTTCCAGACAAGGTTCACCTGATCCACGATCCGCTTGCTTCCTGGAATCGTTTCCACCACATGCCCCTCGGCATTGACGATCTTGGCAGGAAGCGCCTCATACACCAGCCTCAAGACTGCCGTACGAGTCTCAGGTTCCCAGGTGAGAACCCTGATTTCTTGGATCTCAGTTGGATATCCAGGCAGGCGATGGTTCTTCCGTTTCAAATCATTCAGGGTCGCCAAGTCATCCTTGAGACAGGGCCTGCCGTCCGCAAGGTGGCAGTCAGCCGTGTAGACGCTTCGAAGAGTGGATTCATTGAGGGTGTTGAATGCCTCTAGACGTTGCTTCACGAGAAGCTGGAGTGCTGCAACCGCGCCGTCCCTGGTGAACGCGGGGGCGGTGGTGGTCTCGGTGGGGGATGTCGTGGCGGCGGCGGTGGGCGGTGGTTGAGTCGCCTGGTGTGGTTGGTCGCCACGGGCTAGGAGGAGCGCTAGCCAGACAGCGGTGGCGGCGAGGGCGATGCCGAGGATGACGCCGAGCACCGCGCGTGATCTCGACGTGGTCATCGCCCTGGCCCCTGTGTCTGTACTCGCACGAATGCACCAGTTTGTTCGTGCTGAGGATCTTGATCGTCTGTCATTCTTCCGGCAAGAGCCATGAACCTGTCTGTGGACAACGTTGGTCGTCGGCACCTCCAAGCGTGGCAGTGGTTGGAATGGCGACACACCGACGTCGGCGCGACTCCACTCTGGTCGGGGTCGTGCCGATGGTTCCTATGGCCTGCTGCCTGGTGGGATGGGTGTGGGCTTTCAGTCGCGCCGCTGGCTGGGACGTGCCGGCGAATCGACGCCGGTGAGGTCGGACCTGGTGGTCGGGCGGGAGGAGGCGGATGGGCGGCAGGCTTGACGTCGGTCTGAGGGGGAGCGGGGCGTGAAGTGTCCGCGCTGCGATGCCGTCAACCCGGATGGGGCGGACTGGTGTGGGCAGTGCCTGATGCGGTTCGGCACGCCGATCCCGGTGATCCCGCAGCCGACGCCGCCTGACCGGCCCCGGCGGCAGGTGTCACGGGACACGCCGGCCGGTGGGGCGGGGGCCGATGGAGCGACCTCCGCGCCGGCGCGGCCGCCGGATCTCGGCCGGACGGTGGCGGTGCGGCTGGTGCCGTCGCCGGGAGGCCGCATCCGCAAGGTGGGGGAGCGGATCGAGTGGGCCTGCCCGGCGTGTGAGGCGGTCAACCCCCTGGACGACCTGGTCTGCCGGGTCTGTGGCAAGCCGATGCTCGACCTGCTGCACACCTCGGAGCCGGTGGAGCCTGCCCGCCGGCCAGGTGTCGCGGTCGGGTTGTCGGTGGTGCCTGGACTTGGTTGCTGGTATGCGGGGTCGCTGGGTCAGGGGCTGACCCGACTGCTGCTGTGGTTCGTCTGGCTGGTGGTCGCGGTGGTGGCGTGGCCTCGGCCGGGGCCGGCGATGGTGGTGGTCAAGGTGCTGTTCGGGCTTGGCCTTGCCGGCTTGTGGGCGGTATCGGCGGTGGACGCGTGGCGGCTGGCCAACGGCCGGCGGCCGTTGGTTGACCAGCGGGCCCTGGCGGTGGCGGCGGCAGGGCTCGGCGTGGTGCTGGCACTCGGCCTGGTGGTCACGGTCGGGCTGGACCGGGACCAGGATCCCCGGGCGCCTGGCGAGGTGCCGCCGGAAAGCACACCGCTGCAACCTGGGCAAGGGGCTCGCTGAGGGCGGTTCGCGCCGTCGCTGCCGCCAAGGCTGGAGCCGGGTTGGCGGGGTTGATCCCGTAGCATGAGGAGGACGCCGCCGCGGCACGTGCCGTCGGCGGCCGTGCACGCCCGCACTGCCAGGAGCCTGCCATCCGCATCAAGGTCGTCTCCGACATCCATGGCGCTGCCGCCTCGCTCCGAAGGGAGGCGGCCGATGCCGACGCGTTGCTGGTCTGCGGCGATCTGGTGAACCTGCTCGACTACCTGCACCTGCAGGGGCCGGTGGTGGACGCGTTCGGCCTGGAGGCGACGCGCCGGTTCGTTGAGCTCCGGACGGCCAGCCAGTTCGAGGAGGCCGGTCGGGTGCTGCGGGGCGCCTCCATCGGCCGTGAGGAGGAGATCCGCGACCACATCGTGGCCGCGTGCCGGGAGCAGCTGGAAGCGGTGTTCGATGCGTTTCCGGAGCGGACCTACCTGACCCACGGCAACGTCGACAGTCCGGACATGTGGGAGGAGTTCCTGCGGCCGGGGCTGTCCTACCTGGATGGTGAGGCCGTCGAGGTGGACGGCATGACGGTCGGCTTCGTCGGCGGCGGGCTTCCCCGTGGTGCACGGCCGCATCTGGCCGAGGTGACCGAAGCGGAATTCAGCGCGAAGGTGGCTCAGCTGCCCAGGGTGGACGTGCTCTGCTCCCACATGCCGCCGGCAGTCGACGACCTGCGCTTCGACGTGGTGGCCGGCCGGCCGGAGCCGGGCAGCCAGGCGCTGCTGGACTACGTGGAGGAGTACCAGCCCGACTACCTGTACTTCGGCCACGTGCACCAGCCGCGGGTGAGCCGCCTGCGCATCGGGCGGACCTGGCTGGTGAACGTCGGCTATTTCCGTGCCACGGGGCGGATGCTGGTCCACCCGGCCGAGTGAAGGTCGAGGCGTCGTCCGCAGCCACCGTGATGCAGCCTGTGCCGTTCCCGGGACGGGGCGCAGCCGGATTTGCCAGCCCAGCCCAGCCACGCCACGCCACGCGGGCCGGCTGTAGCTGTCGCGGGTCGGTCGGATCCTGGTCGAGGGCGGTGGGGCGTGTGCCGAGCTGGCGGTTCGCTTCACGCCGACGCCGGTCGCCGGTGTTGTCGAGCAAGGGAGCGTCGGGATGGAGGATCGTGGCAGGTTGTCGCCGGAGCCGGCCGCCGGTCCGCTGCTTCGCAGCGTTGACTCGGTGCAGATCCCCGTGCCGTCCCTCGATGCCGGCTTGGCGTTCTACCGCGATGCGCTCGGCCACGAGTTGCTGTGGCGCACGGAGCGGGCCGCCGGGCTCCGCATGCCCGACAGCGAGACCGAGATCGTGGTGCAGACCGAGCGTCCGCAGCCAGAGGTCGACCTGCTGGTGGAGTCGGTGGAGGCCGCCGCGCGGCGGGTCGTGGAGGCGGGTGGCACGGTGCGTGCTGGACCGTTCGAGATCCCGGTGGGACGGGTGGTGGTGGTCGCCGATCCGTTCGGCAACCCGTTGGTCCTGCTCGATCTGTCCAAAGGCCGGTTCCAGACCGATGCCAGCGGCATCGTGGTCGGGGTCGAGCGTCCGCCCGAAACGGATCCTCCGTCGTGACGAGGCCACGCCGGAACGCGCCACCGGGCCGATGGCGCTCGGCCATCGGCCCGGCAGGCGGCCCGTGGACCGGCGCTTTCTGGCGACCGGACGACGGCGCAGGTCCGTGGTGCGGCGCGCATGGACACGGGCTGGTGGCGGTTAGTGGGCGAGGTCCACGACCACGTGGGTGAGCTGGTTGCGGGTGTCCGGCACCGTGAACACACGGAACGGGACGCGGTCGCGGGTGCCCACCGCGATGGTGGTCTGGCCTTCGAAGGAACCGGCGTAGCGGACCTGCCTGAGGGTGCGCCACCCGGTGAGCTGCACCGGGGTGTAGAAGTCCTGGCCGGGCCTGGCCAGCACCCTCCAGGGCTGGTGGCCCTGGTCGTCCATGCCCTGAGCGGGCGCGTGGATGACCACTTCGAGGGCGGCCGTGCCGGCGACCGGGACCGGCGTGCCCGACCCGTCGGCGTGGACCACGTCCACGTAGCGGGCGGCGTATCCGGCGGCGGCCGAGCCGTTGACGTCGAACACCACCCGGTCGTAGCACGCGTGCCGGCCGGCGCGGACGTGGTAGAGCGGCGCGCTGCTGTACGGCGCGTGCTGTCTGGTGCCGGTTCCCCATCCTTCGGTGTTGGCGCAGGCGGGAGCCTTGGCGATGGGTGTCACCGGCGAGCCGCCGGTCGTGGCCTTGCCGGACGGGGCGCTGGTCGCCGGGGTCGGGGCGGCGGGGGCGGAGGTGGCAGGCGTGCCGCGCCCTCCGCAGCCGGCGACAACCAGGCAGGTGAGCAGGAGCGCGGCGGCGAGCGGGCGGCTGTGACGCATGGTGATCCCCCCGGGATCCGGCGTCCCATGGACGGGACGGCTGGTCAAAGGCTCGACCACGCCGGTCACGAACGCCGATCGGGCTCGTCTCGGGGACGTTCCCGATCGATGTCGCCAGGGCCGCTGATCGGTGGCGCGATGGTCTCGACCGGGCTCGGGTCCGCCCGCTCGGCCGCGCTGGTGTTACGGCACCCGCTCCAGGATCACGAAGCCGTTGGCGGGGACGACGGCCTCGAGGGTGCCGGCGGCGGCGCGGATGGTGGCGCCGAGGTTGCCGACGTTGTCGCCGCCGTAGCGGGCGGCGTCGCTGTTGAAGACCTCGCGCCAGCCCGCGTCGGCCAGGGACGGGTGCTGGATCCGGTAGCCGGGGGCGTCGTACGGCCGGTTGTCGAGGCTGGCGATCACCAGCAGGTCCTGGCCCGGCGCCCAGCGGCGGAAGGCGATCACCCGCTCGGGGTCGCGGGCGTGGAGGACCTGGACGTCGTGGGAGCGCACCGCCGGGTTGGCCAGGCGGAACGCGATCACGTCCTGGTAGAAGCGGAAGAGGTTGGCGCTGCTGCCGGCGCGCAGGGAGGGGAGATCCTCCTTGGCCTCGTTGAAGCGGTCGTAGGTATAGGCCTTCTCGGCGCCGACCTCCTCGCCCATCAGGAACAGGGGCGTCCCCGGCGACAGCATCGTCATGCCGCAGGCGAAGCGGCAGCGGGCCTCGGCGTAGCGGCGGGTCGCGCCGACCAGCGGGGCGCCGCCGGCGGCGACGCGGATGGTCCGCAGGGAGTTGGCGGCGTTGCCGGCCTCGTCGTGGTTCTCGTGGTAGACGACCTTCTGCCCGGCGGCGGCGGTAAGCGCCCCGGCGAAGGAGCCCATCGCCAGCGGGCCGCTCTGCTGGCTGGCGGCGGTGTGGAGCAGCCTGGCGTACTCCGGCCCCTCGCCCTTGTCGCCGATCAGGTGGTGGTAGAAGTCGACGTACCAGGACGCGTCGAAGCCGAGGCCGCCGCCGGCGGCGGGCTGGGTGACCGCCGGCCACCCGGAGTGGTCCTCGGCGACCAGCATCACCTCGGGCCTGACCGTCTTGAGGGTCTGGCAGAACTCGCGGAGGAACTTGCGGCCGGAGATGTTGGCGTCGCCGACCGGGCTGCCGTCGCGGTGCAGGCGGTTGTACAGGTGGATGGCGGTGGTCTGGTCCAGGCGGAACCCGTCCAGGTGGAACTCTTCGAGCAGCATCACGGCGCTGCTGACGAACAGGAGGCGGACCTGCTCCTCGTGGTAGCGGGGCGCCCAGCCGCTGGACTCGTTGTCGACGTAGCCGCCGTTGGGATCGGGATAGTCGGCAGCGCGGCCCTGGTACCAGTAGTAACGGTTGCGCTCGGGGTCGAGGCTGTCGTACTGCCAGGCGGCGCGGGCCGAGTCGTCGTTGTAGTGGTTGAAGACCATGTCCATGAGCACCGCGATGCCGCGGCGGTGGCAGGCCCGGACGAAATGCTTGAGGGCGTCGCGGCCCCCGGCGCTTGACTCCACCGCGAGGAAGTGCGAGCTGCCGTAACCCCAGGAGCGGGTCCCGTTGAACTCGAGCATCGGCATCAGCTCGACGGCGTTGACGCCGAGTTCCTCGAGGTAGGGCAGGAACGCGAGCGCGTCGGCGAAGGTGCCGGCGGCGGTCCGGTCGGGGGCGAGCGCGCCGACGTGGAGCTCGTAGACGACCAGGTCCTCGAGCCGGTTTGGGACCGGCCTGTCCGGCGTCCGCTCGTCGGCCCAGAACTCCTCGGCGCTGACCGGGGCGCCGCCGAGGTCGGGGTACGGGCCGACCAGGGAGGGGTCGACCACCACCGAGCAGCTCGGGGTGCCGTCGAGGCCGTCAGGGGTCCCGTCGTAGTGCCCGCCGCGCGGGTCGACGTCGCCGCTGCCGGCCTGCTCCAGCGAGTACATGTCAGTGTGCCAGCTGGGCTGGCCGTCGTCTCTCGTGACCCGGTACATGTAGCGGCGGCTGGCGAACCGCTCGTAGTCCGCCAGCGTGACCTGCCACAGCCCAGCCCCGGCCGGCCGCATCGGGACGGGAGCCGGGTCCTGGCTGGCGCCGTAGCCGTCGTCGGCGATGTAGCCGCTGGCACCGCCGAACACCACCTCCACACCGCGGGCGTCCGGTGCCCAGACCGTGAACCGGATGGCCGGGACGGAAGCCCCGGCCGGGAGCTGGGGCCGCGCGCCGAGCTGGCGGTGCTGGGTGAGGCGGTAGGTCTCGACCTGCGGCCGCGTACCGGCGCCCTGGCCGAGGGTGAACCTGCGGTGCTGGGCGGTCAGGGCGCGGTCGTCGACCTCGGCGAAGATCCCCCAGACGGTGGCACCGTCGCGGCGCAGCCAGACGCCCCACGCATAGTCGGCGCCGGCGGCCGGGTCGAGCTCGACCTCGGCGGTGTACCGCCAGCAGCCGTCCTGGTCGGTGGCCTTGCGCATCGGCGTGGTCGTCCAGGCGTCCGGGCTGCTGCGGCCCTGCTGGTCCCAGCTGCCGGTCAGCTCGGCCGCGTCGAACACGTCCCGCCGCAGGCCCGTCTGGTACTCGAACCCCACCCGTTGGCGTGCCATGCCGTCGTTCGTCACCTCACCGCGCCGCGTGCCTGTCCCCGGAGCCAGTATGCGCGTCTTGAGCACTTGGTCTGCAGCCCTGTCCATCCAGGGGCTACCGCTCCGCTGCTTGAGCCCCGGACGCTGCGCGTCCCGGCTGGCTGCCATTAGGCTGATCCCGCGCCGCGGCGGGCGCGGGCCGGCCGCGGCCCAGCTGGCCGACGGCGAGACGAGGAGCGGCGATGGCCGAGCACGCGGCGGGGTCCACCGAGGTCCACGGGACCTCGAAGGAGATCATGGCGGTGATCGCCGACTTCGAGGCCTATCCGGAGTGGGTCGGGCAGCTCGAGGAGGCCCGGGTGCTCGTCAAGGACCGCCGTGGCCGGGGCACGCAGGTGGCGTTCAAGGTGGACACCCCGCTGTTCCCCGCCGCCTACACGCTGGCTTACACCTACGAGCCCCGCGACGCCGGGATCTCGTGGACCTACGTGGAGGGCACCCTCGAGGACCTGTCCGGCTCCTACCGGCTCGAACCGCTGGCGGATGGCGGCACCCGGGTCACCTACGACCTCTCGGTGGGGTTGAACGCGCCCCTGCCCGGGCTGGTCAAACGGCAGGCGGCCAAGCAGATCGTCAGGTCGGCCCTGGCCGACCTGAAGCGCCGGGTCGAGTCGGGCTGAGCCGCAGGCCACGGTGGTCTTAGCGGGGCGAGCCGAGCGGCGGTAGGCTGCCGGAGCCCGCATCCACCACGTCCAGGAGCCCTGCGTGCGGATCCTGTTGTTCACCGGGAAGGGAGGCGTCGGCAAGACCACCGCGGCGGCGGCCACCGCGGCGCGGGCGGCCAAGCTCGGCCACCGCACCCTGGTGATGTCCACCGACCCGGCGCACTCCCTGGCCGACTCGTTCGACGTGGAGCTCGGCGCCGAGCCGCGGCAGGTGGCCGACAACCTGTGGGCGGAGCAGATCGACAGCCAGGCCCGCCTGGAGGCCAACTGGCGGGAGATCCAGGACTACGTGGTCAACCTGCTCAACTGGGGCGGGGTGAACCAGGTCGAGGCGGAGGAGCTGTCGGTCATCCCCGGCCTCGACGAGCTGTTCAGCCTGATCGACATCAACCGCTACCACCAGAAGGGCGGCTACGACCTGCTGGTGGTGGACTGCGCGCCGACCGCCGAGACGCTGCGGCTGCTGTCCCTGCCTGACGCGCTCGGCTGGTACATCGACCGGATCTTCCCGTCCTCGCGGCGCATGGCCGCGGTCGCCAGGCCGCTGCTCGGCCGGATCGGCAACCTGCCGCCGATCGCCTCGGACGCGGTCTTCGCCGCCGTCGAGCGGCTGTACCGCAACCTGGAGCGGGTCAGGGAGCTGCTCGCCGAGCCCGAGTCGTCGACCGTCCGGCTGGTCGTCAACCCGGAGAAGATGGTGATCGCCGAGGCGCGCCGCACCTACACCTACCTGTCGCTGTTCGGCTACCGGGTGGACGCGGTGGTGGTCAACCGCCTGCTCCCCGACGACGTGACCGACCCGTACTTCGGCAAGTGGAAGGAGATCCAGGCCGACCACTTCCGCACCATCACCGAGTCGTTCGCGCCGCTGCCGATCCTGACCTGCCGGCTGTTCGACGACGAGATGGTCGGGCTGTCCCGCCTGGACGAGGTGGCCACCGAGGTCTACGGCGACCGCGACCCGGCCGCGGTGCTGGCCACCACCACCCCGATCCGGGTCAGCAAGGAGCGCGGCGGCTACGCGCTCCGGCTCGACCTGCCGTTCGCCGAGCGCGCCGACCTCGACGTCATGCGCAAGGGCGACGAGCTGCTGGTCAAGGTCGGCCAGTACAAGCGCAACGTGCTGCTGCCCCAGGCGCTCCGCGCGCTCGAGGTGGTGGCCGCCAACCTGCGCGGCGGCACGCTGGTGGTGCGGTTCGCGGCGCCGGACGGCGCCCCGGTCGGCGCCAGGGGAGCCTGAGCCGTTGCCTCGGGCCGCCCCGGCCGGGGCGTCAGGCAGGGACCGGCGTTCCAGCCGGTGCCGGGCCCGGCCGACCTGATCCGCCCCGATCCGCGCCACCCCGACCCCGGGCCGGCGCCACCCCCAGGAGGAGCGCATGTCCAACCAGGAGCCCGCGCACGGCGGCGGGACCGCGCCCGAGTGCCAGGTCTGCCCGATCTGCATGGGGCTCGCCACGCTCAGGCAGGCCCGTCCCGAGGCGCTCGAGCACCTGATGAAGGCGGGTGCCGAGCTGCTGCTCGCCGCCAGGGCGCTGCTGGAGGCGGGCGAGGCGGCCGGCCCATCGCGCCGGCCCGGCGGGATGCAGCGCATCCGTGTCGGCTGAGCCCGCGGTGGCCGCCCGTCGCGCCGGTGCCGACCCAGGCTCCGAACCCGCCGGGACGAGCGAGCAGCCCGCCTCGTCGATGGACCTGACCGAACCGCTCCTGGCGCGGCCCGTGGCCGCGGCCGCCCTCGGGCGGCAGCCGGTCACGTCCGCCGACGACCGGCTGGCCGTCGGCCTCGACATCGGCGGCACCAAGATCGCCGGCGGGGTGGTCGGCGCCGACGGCCGCATCTTGGAGCGCACCCGTGTCCCCACCCCCCAGGACACCGAGGCGGAGGTCACCGTCGCCACCCTGGCGAAGGTGATCGACGACCTGCGGTCGAGGCAGCCGGACGTGGAGGCGATCGGGGTCGGCGCCGCCGGCCTGGTGGAGTGGCCCGCCGGCCGGATCATCTGGGCGCCCCACAACCCCTACCGTGACCTGCCGCTCCGCCGCCTGCTGCACGAGCTGACCGGGCTGCCGACCGTGGTCGACAACGACGCCAACGCCGCCGCGTGGGCCGAGGCCCGGTTCGGCGCCGGCACCGGCAGCGACGACATGATCCTGCTGACCGTCGGCACCGGCGTGGGTGGGGGGCTGGTGCTCGGCGGGCACGTGTACCGGGGGATGAACGGCATGGGCGCCGAGATGGGCCACATGATCGTCGACCCGGACGGCGCCCCGTGCAGCTGCGGCAGCCACGGCTGCCTCGAGGCGATGGTCTCAGGTACGGCGCTCGAGCGCATGGGCCGCGAGGCGGTCCTCGCCGACCCCGACAGCGGCCTGGCCAGGCACGTGGGGGATCCAGACCGGGTCACCGGACCGCTGCTGTACGACGCCGCCCTGGCGGGTGACGCGACCGCCCGCGGCCTGTTCGAGCTCATGGGCCATTGGCTCGGCGTCGGGATCGCCTCGCTGATCACCATCTTCGATCCCGAGCTGGTGGTGGTCGGCGGCGGCATGATCGCCACCGGCGACCTGCTGCTCGCGCCGGCGAGGGCGAGTCTCAAGCGCTACGTGTTCGGCCCCGCGTACCGCACCCTGCCCCCGGTGGTGCCGGCCCGCCTGGGGCCTGAGGCCGGCCTCGTCGGCGCCGCCACCCTGGCGTTGCGCGTCGGCGGATGAGCGCACTTCCCTGGCAGGAACCCGCCGCGCTCGCAATCGTCGCCTGATCGTTATCAAATCAAAGCGAGATCACGCTGCGAGAACGCCCAACACGCTCCGTGCTTCCTCTCCTCCGCTCCCGCCACATGCACCGCCGTGACCAGCAGCGATGGATCGAGGCGCCAGATCGTGCCGTGGCGTCCGTGACCGCGTCTGCGGGTGATTGACGACCTAGGGACTAGGGCTTGTGTGCTACGCATGGCCCAAATTAGCTGGGCCATTTTCCCGGGGCGCAGGATTGCGTTTTTCGCGAGGCGGCACGCAAAATCATGTCACGAACTCAACCCACCCGCCGCCGCCCCGCCGAAAGGCGGAGCGCAAGGGGAGAGAAGATGCTTACGCGCTTCGAATGCTCTGGGATGGTCCTGCGGGCTCGAGGCGAACGGACTGTTCAGAACCTGGACATTTCCGCGTCGCCGACCGAATTTTCGGGGCGCTCCGGCGACCCGGGCGGTCGCCTTCCCGCGAACACTTCCACCACCTGGTCCCGCGCCGGTCGTTCGACCACCTGGTCGCGCACCCGGCGGTCCACCACCTGGTCCCGCTCGCGGCCCTCGACGACCTGGTCCCGCACCCTGACCTCCACCACCTGGTCACGCACGAACCGCTCCACCACCTGGTCACGAGCAGGCCGGTCGACCACCTGGTCCCGCTCGCGGCCCTCGACGACCTGGTCCCGCTCCAAGCGTTCCACCACCTGGTCGCGAGCTGGTAGTGCCAGGCCTGGGTAACGCCGGGTCGGCACTCGCTGCCCGCCGAAAATCGGGGACTTCACGCCGGCAGGTCGCTCCTGGCAAAATGCCGGGACGGCGTGACCCGGCCTCCACGCCGACCAACCTGGTCGCGCGGCCCCCGATGCTCGACGCGTTCGTCCCCCGTCCTTGGTCTTGGAAAAGGACCGGGAACGCTTCGACCATCGCGCCGCGCCACCTGAGCGCTGACCACATAGGCTAGGACGGCAGGGGAGCGCGGATGGCCACCATCGGCGAGCCGGCGATGCCCCACCGCGGGGTGCGGAACTCGCTGCCCCAGGCTGCCTGGGCGTTCGTGCTCGCCGTTGCCGCCGGCGCGGCACTCGAGGTCCTGCTGCTGCTGCCGGCGGCCAGCGCCCGGCTCTCCGGCCACCTCCGCGATGCCTGGCTGCCGGCCGCCTACGCCGCCGGGCTGGTGGTCGCCGAGCGGTTCGTGGTCCGCGTGCCCCTGCGCAACCACCGCTTCTCCATCGGCGTCGCCGAGATCGTGATCGTCCTCGGCGTCGTGTTCCTCGACCCACCCCTGCTCGTGCTCGCCACCGGCATCGGCATCGCCGCGAGCCAGTGGCTGTTCGAGCCGCAGCGGGTCAAGCGCCTGTTCAACATCCCCCAGTACATGCTCTCGGTCGGCGCCGCCGCGCTGGTCTCCGAGGGGCTCATCCAGACGCTGAGCAAGGTGGATCCGGCCATCTCGGTGTCACCGGGCAACTTCGACCCGACCCTGGCGGTGCCCTGGGTGCTCGGCATGACCGCCTTCTTCCTGGTCAACCACACCCTGGTCAGCATCGTCATCAGCCTGTCGGTCGGGCAGAGCCTGCTGCAGGCGTGGTTGCGGGCCGCCCCGGTGGCCGCCGCCGACTGGGCCGCCAGCACCGCCTACGGCCTGGTGATCGCCGCCCTGGTGGTCGACGACCGGATCCTGCTGCTGCCGCTGCTGGTGGTGCCGATCGGCCTCACCCTGCTCGGCAACCGGGCCTGGGCGCGGTCCCTCGCCCAGGGCCAGCGGATGCACTCGCTCTACCAGGCCGGTCGCGCCCTCTCCAACCGGCTCGGTGACCTCGGCGCCTGGCATGCCTTCGCGCAGCAGGTCGCGGAGGTGCTGAACTGCGAGGGCGCGGCGGTGTTCCTGGGCCGGCCGAGCGACGGCGCCCTCGAGGTGATCGCCAGCGACGGCTCCAGCGACCGGATCACCGTGACCCCATCGCCGGTCGCCTGGGAGCAGGCGGCCAAGGGCTACGCCACCCGTTCCGGCTGGTCGCGCCTGCACCTGGTGCCGATGGAGGCGGAGGGCCGCACGGTCGGCTACATGGTCGCGTATGGCCCGCGGGTCGACACCGACTTCACCGGCGACGACCGCGAGTCGCTGCTCACCCTGGCCAACCAGGCGGCCGCGGCCCTGCTCAACGAGGACCTCTACCGCGAGGCCGAGAACGAGCGCGCCACCCTGCGCGACATCGTCGGCCACTCCACCGACGGCATCTACACGGTCGGGCCCGACCGCACCGTGCGCTCCTGGAACCCGGCCATGGCCGACCTGACCGGCTACGCCGAGGAGGAGGCGATCGGGCAGAAGTGCTTCAACCTGCTGCGCGCCCGCGACGCCCGCGGGGTGGACATGTGCGCCAACGACTGCCCGATCCTGGCCGCCTCCCAGTCCAGGCACGAGGAGATCCGCGACGCCTCGGTGCTCAACAAGGACGGGCGGGCGCGCTGGATCAACTACGCGCACGCCCCGATCCTCACCGGCGAGGAGGAGATGGAAGCCGACGTGGTGGTGGTCCGCGACGTCACCCGCGAACGCCAGACCGACGAGCTCAAGTCGGACTTCGTCGCCAGCGTCTCCCACGAGTTGCGCACCCCGCTCACGCCGATCAAGGGGTTCCTGCTCACCCTGATGCGGGAGGACCGCGACTTCGCCAAGGAGCGGCGGCACGAGTACTACAAGCTGATGCTCACCCAGGCCCAGCGGCTGGAGCGCCTGATCGAGGACCTGCTCGAGGTGACCCGCCTCGAGACCGGCGCCGGCCTGGTCGACTCCACCCCGATCGACGCGGTCGACCTGGTCAGGCAGGTCTCCGACCGGTTCACCGCGGAGGACGCCGAGCGGGTCATCCACCCGGTCCTGCCCGACCACGCCGTCTACTGCCGTGGCGACTGGCTCCGGGTCGACCAGGTGCTCGGCAACCTGCTGTCCAACGCGTTGCGCTACTCGCCACCGCACGAGCCGGTCGAGATCCGCCTGATCCCGCAGGGCAGGGAGGTGGTGTTCGAGGTGCGCGACTGGGGTCCTGGCATCCCGATCGACGAGCAGGCGCGCATCTTCGAGCGCTTCCACCGGCTGGGCCACTACATGACCAGGGAGCCTGGCGGTGCCGGACTCGGCCTGTACCTGGCCAAGCGGCTGGTCGAGGCGATGGGTGGGCGCATCTGGGTGTCGAGCCGGCTCGGCGCCGGGTCGGTGTTCTCCTTCGCGCTGCCCTCGGAGCCGAGCCTCGGCGCGGTCGGCGCCTCCCGCGATCACCGCGACACGGGCTAGGCGGGCGCGGCACCTCCCAGGTCGCTGACGACCGCTACCCTGACGACCTCCGCGCCCGGCCGCTCGCCGGGCGGCCGCCCGACGATGCCGAGGAGCGAGCCTGATGACCGCCGACGCCGCGCAGGACGACTATCGCGCCTTCCTCGACCGCCAGGAGGTCACCACCCTGCGCGACTGGTCGCTCGACCTGGCCCGGGAGCACCGGGACGTCGGCTTCCTCTGGGACCTGGCCAAGCACCTCCCGGCCACCGAGGACCTCAACCGCGACTGGGCGCTGCTCGACCCGTTCGACGCCGTCCGCGACCTCGGCCGCCTGCTGACCGACTTCCGCCACGAGGCCGCCAGCCCGGAGGTCGCCGACCTCCTCCGCGTCCGCTACACCGAGTACCTGGTCGACCACGCCGACCAGCGGCGCTTCGACCGACCCTAGTCTCCGGTCCGGCCTGCGTGGACCGGGGCCAGCTCGTCGGCGAGGGCGCTGAGGAACAGGCCGACGTCGGTGACCACGCCGGTGGTCTGGGTCGAGCCCCGGTCGGCCAGCTTGGTCAGCGTGGCCGCGTTGATGTCCACGCACACCAGCGGCACCGCGGCCGGGAGCATGTTGCCGGTGGCGATCGAGTGCAGCATGGTCGCGACCATGATGGCGCAGCCGACGCCGGGCAGGAGCGAGCGCATCTGCCGCTGGGCGTCGATCACGTCGGTGATTGTGTCCGGCAGGGGCCCGTCGTCGCGGACCGAGCCGCCCAGGACGTAGTCGACCCCGTGCACCACGCAGGCGTGCATGATCCCGGAGGTCAGCACCCCCTGCTCGACCGCCTTGGAGATCGACCCGCAGCGGCGGATGGTGTTGAGCGCGCGGATGTGGTGCTCGTGGCCGTGCTCGACGCCGATCCCCTCGGCCAGGTTGACGCCGAGGCTGGTGCCGTACAGCGCCCCTTCGATGTCGTGGGTGGCCAGGGCGTTGCCGGCGAACAGCACGTCCATGTAGCCGGCCTGGATCAGGCGGACCACCGCCGGCCCGGCGCCGGTGTGGACCACCGCGGGCCCGGCCACCCAGAGGATCTTCTCCCCCCTGGCCCTGGTGGTCTGCATGGCGGCGGCGACCCGGCGGACGATCAGCCCTTGCGGCTTCTCGCTGGACACCTGGGAGGACATGAACTCGAACACCTCGCCGGCGCGGCCACGGTCGCGCGGCTGCACCCGGATGCCGAGGCTGCCGACCACCACCAGGTCGCCCTTGACCACGTCGCTCATCGGCATGGTGCGGGCGCGGCCGTCGCGGACCACGATGGCGCAGTCCATCTCGGGGTGCTCGACCGAGAGCCAGCGGCCGTCGACCCGCACCTCGGTCTCCAGGTTGGTGGAGGAGTAGAAGCCGTCGGGCAGCACCCCGTCCATGTCGGCGGGCACCAGCCGCGCCTCGCCGGTGTCGACTCGGGTCATGCCCAGCCCCATCAGCGACTGGACCAG
>DATLQA010000293.1:0-8540 GCA_035535495.1 Actinomycetota bacterium
TCGGCTCGGTCGAGCGGCCACGGGTCCGTCTGCCCGGCACCGGCGGGGCCAACGACATCGCCTCGCTCTGCAACGAGGTCCTGGTGGTCACCGCCCACGAGCCGCGCCGCTTCGTCGAGCGGGTCGACTTCGTGACCAGTCCCGGCCACCTCGATGGTGGTGATGCCCGCCAGAAGGCCGGGCTGGTCTCCCGAGGGCCGAGCACGGTCGTCACCGACCTGGCCCTGCTGGACTTCGACCCGGATAGCAGGCGGATGCGGCTGTGCGCCCTGCAGCCCGGCGTCACCGTGCAGGACGTGCGGGCCCAGACCGGGTTCGAGCTGCTCGCCCATCCGGAGGTGTACCAGCTGGAGCCACCGGCGATATCAGATCTGGAGATCTTGCGGGAACTGGAAGCCGGCGCTGCGGTACGGGATTGAGGAGCCGAGCATGGACGTCGTCGAGACCAGGTGGAGGGTGGGGCTGCTCGTCCCGTCCTCCAACACCGTGATGGAGCCGGACCTGTGGCGTGCGCTGCCGCCCGACACCACGCTCCACACAGGCCGGATGTACTTGGAGGACACCACCCCCGAGGGTGAGAGCCGCATGCTCGACGAGCATGTGCTCCCGGCCGCCCGCGACCTCGTCACCGCCCGGCCCGACCTGATCGTCTTCGGCTGCACCAGCGCGGGCGCGCTGCGCGGCAACCCCTACGACGCCGAGCTGTGCTCGCGCATCAGCGAGCTGTCGGGGGTGCCGACCGTCAGCGTGATCTCCTCGGTCAGGCAGGCGATCGCGGCCTCAGGCGCGCGGCGCGTCGGCATCGTCACCCCCTACGTGGACGCGCTCAACCGGCCGATCAGGCAGAGCGTCGAGGCCGACGGCATCGAGGTGGCCAGGATCGCCGGGTTGGGGATTGCCGACAACTTCGAGATCGCCAGGGTCCCGGTGGAGCGGATCTGCGACTTCGCCGAGCAGACACTGCGTGGGCTCGGCATTGACCTGGCGTTTGTGTCCTGCACCAACCTCCCGTCGGTGTCGGCTCTGCCCGAGCTGGAGCGGCGCCTGGACCTGCCGGTGGTGACCAGCAACCAGGCGGCCATCGCCGCGGTGCTGGCGCTGCTGGACGCGACCCCGGCGCGCCAGGGCGGGTAGCCGATGGTCGCCGCCCCCTTCGGCTACCAGCGTGTGTCCTCGTTCGACGAGGCCGTGCAGGCATTGCACGAGCGGGGCGAGGACGCCAAGGTCATCGCCGGCGGCCAGAGCCTGGTCCCCATGCTCAATCTCCGTGTGGCTCGACCCGAGTGGCTGATCGACATCAACCCGGTCGGCGCCGGCCCGATCGAGGAGCACGGCGGGTCCCTGCGGCTCCCCGCGCTCACCCGCCACCGCGCCATCGAGGAGTCCGAGGTGGTGCGGCGGCGCTGCCCCATCCTGGCCGAGGCCGCGGCGCACGTGGGCAACGTCCGCACCCGCACGCGCGGCACGCTCGGCGGCAGCCTCGCCCACGCCGACCCGGCCGGCGAGCTGCCCTGCGTCGCGGTCGCGCTGGGCGCGGAGGTCACCGTGCAGGGGCCGGACGGCGCCCGCCAGGTCGCGGCCGGGGACCTGCTGGTGTCCTATTTCACCACCACGCTCGCGGCTGACGAGGTCGTCGCCGAGGTGCGGGTGCCCACCCTCGGGCAGCGCAGCGGCTGGTCGTTCCTGGAGCTGAGCCGTCGCAGCTCCGACTGGATGGTGGTCGGTGTGGCGGCCCTGGTCGAGCTGGACACCGAGGGTGCGGTCACGGCCGCCTCGGCCGCGGTCGGCGGGGTGGCCGAGCGTCCCTGGCTCGTCCCGGCGGAGGTGCTCCTGGAGCTGCTCGGTGAGGCGCCGGAGCAAGCGCTGCTGGCGCGGGTGGCGGAGCGGGCCGCCGCCATCGTCGACCCCGACGACGACGTCCACGCCTCGGGCGCGTACCGGCAGCGCGTGGCCACGGTCCTCGTCCGGCGGGCTCTGGCCGAGGCCGCCGCGCGGGCAACTGGGAACGGGAGCGGGGCTCCGTGAGCGACCAGAGCAAGCAGCGCGTGACCTTGACGGTCAACGGCGAGCACCGGGAGGCCTGGGTGTTCCCGCACGAAAGCCTCCTGGACGTGCTCAGGGACGTGCTCGGCCACCATGAGGTCCGCTACGGCTGTGGCGAAGGGGTGTGCGGGACCTGCACGGTCCTCGTCGACGGCGAGCCTGTCAGCGGCTGCCTGCTGCTGGCGGTGCAGGCCGACGGCTGTTCGCTGGTGACCGTGCGCGGCCTGGCCCCAGCCGGCGACCTGCACCCCCTGCAGGCGTGCTTCCTGCGCAACGGCGCCGCGCAATGCGGGTTCTGCACGCCTGGCATGCTGCTCACCGCCTGGGCGCTGCTGCAGCACGACCCGCGACCGAGCCGTGAGCGGATCCGCCGGGAGCTGGTCGGCAACCTGTGCCGCTGCACCGGGTACAGCAAGATCCTGGATGCGGTCGAGGAACACGCCGCCGAGGCCGCGGAACGGACCGGCGGCCATGGCTGAGACCGAGGTCCCGGCCCGCCAGGAGGCCTTCCGGGTTGTCGGGCAGAGCCCGTCGCACCACGACTTCGTCGACAAGGTCGAGGGGTCGCTGCTGTACGCAGCCGACTGGCAGCTCCCTGGTCTGCTCCACGGCAAGGTGGTGCGAGCCGAGGTGCCGTGCGCACGCATCGCCGGCATGGAGGTGTCGGCCGCGCGGGCGCTGCCTGGTGTGGTGGCGGTGCTGACGGCCGCCGACGTGCCGTGGAACCAGGTGCTCGAGCGGCCCACCGGCGGGCTGGGTGAGCTGGCCGTCGCCATGCCGGTGCTCGCCGCCGACCGCGTGCGCTACCAGGGTGAGCCGATCGCCCTGATCGCTGCCGTCACCGCGCAGATCGCCGAGCAGGCGGCCGAGCTGATCGACGTCGAGTACGACGACCTGCCGGGGGTCTTCGACCCCGAGCGGGCTCTGGAACCGGGCGCGCCGCTCGTGCACGACCAGGGCAACCTCCTGGTCAGCTGGATCATCGCCCGCGGGGACGCGGCGGCCGCGCTGGCGGCGGCCGACGTGGTCGTCGAGGGCGAGTACCGCACCCAGCGGGTGGAGCATGCCTACCTCGAGCCCGAGGCCGGTGTCGGCTGGGTCGACACCTCCGGGGTCATCACCCTGCGCGTCTCCACCCAGGTGATCGAGCACGCCCCCACCATCGCCACGATCCTCGGGCTGCCCCAGAGCAAGCTCCGGGTGATCAGCACCTACATGGGCGGCGGGTTCGGCGGCAAGGAGGACATGACCGTCGAGCCCTACCTCGCCCTGCTGGTCTGGCGGACCCGCCGGCCGGTCAGGATGGTCTGGGAGCGCCAGGAGTCGATCATGGCCAGCACCAAGCGCCACCCGTTCATCCTGCGCTACCGCACCGGCGTGCAGCGCGACGGCAGCATCGTCGCCCAGGAGGTCGACATCGTCGGCGACGCCGGCGCCTACCCCTACCTGAGCCCGCGGGTGCTGTTCGCCGCCTGCGCGACGGCGTCCGGGCCGTACCGCGTGCCGAACGTCCACCACCGGGCCCGGGCGGTGTTCACCAACAACGCCCCCACGAGCGCCTTCCGCGGGTTCGGGGCCATGCAGGTCACCTTCGGGTACGAACAGCAGATGGACCGGGTCGCCGAGCGGCTGGGCCTCACCCCGCAGGCGGTGCGCGAACGCAACTTCCTCGACAAGGGCGACACGATCCCGACCGGCGAACGCCTCGACACCGCGGTTGCCGCCGGCCAGTGCCTGCGCCGGGCGCTGGCGGCGCTGGGCGAGCCGGCGAGACCGAGCGGGCCAGGCCGGCGCATCGGCCGCGGCTTCGCGGTCAACATGCAACCCTACGGGCGCACCGTCTGGTTCCATGACCGGGCCTCGTGCTGGATCAGCCTGGAGGCGGACGGCAGCCTGCTGCTGCGCAGCGGCATCACCGACCTCGGTGCGGGCCAGGCCGCCTCGCTCGCCCAGATCGCCTCCGAGGTGCTCGGGGTCCCCTTGGGGGAGATCGGCGTCCACATCGGCGACTCCCAGCTCACCCCGCCGGCCGGCGGGACCTTCGCCACCCGCCAGCTGTACATGTCCGGCAACGCGGCGCTGGCGGCAGCGCGGGCGCTCCGCGCCGGCCTGCTGCCGGTCGCCGCCGAGATGCTCGGCGCCGTCCCCGACGACCTGGTCTTCGAGGACGGGATGGTGCGTGAGCGCGACACCGGCGCCGGCCGCGGGATCCGCCTGGCCGAGCTGGCGGCCGCCTGCCGGCAGCGCAGCGTGCCCACCGCCCATCTGGGCACCTGGTACGCCGGGACGGGCACCTTCGACCCGGCCACCGGCCAGGGCGCGAGCTTCCCGGACTACACCTTCGGGGCGCACGCCGCCGACGTCGAGGTCGACACCGAGACCGGGCAGGTGCGGGTGCTCGGGTACGCGGCCGCCCATGACGTCGGGCGGGCGATCAACCCGCTGCGAGTCGAGGGGCAGATCCAGGGTGGCGCCTATCAGGGGCTCGGCTACGCCCTTGGCGAGGAGATCGTCGTGGACGACGGCCAGGTCGCCTCCACCCTGCTCGCCAGCTACCTGCTGCCGAACGCGGCCGACCTTCCCGACGTGCGGGTGATCGTCGTCGAGAGCGGTGAGGGCAAGGGCCCGTTCGGGGCAAGGGGGATCGGCGAGCCGCCCATCGGCAACCCCGCGGCGACCATCGCCAACGCGGTGGCGGCAGCCACCGGCGTGCGGGTCACCCAACTCCCGATCACCCCCGAACGCCTGCTCGCCGCCCTCGACGCCGCCGCTGGTGACGCCCGGTGAGCGCCACGCCTGGACTCACCGGAGGTGAGATCCTCCTCAACCCGGCCGCGCGCCCAGCGGCCACGATGGCGCCATCGCCACGGACGCCCCTCGGCCTGCACCGGCGGCTGCCCGGCTACGCGGTCACACCGCTCCACGACGCGCCCATGCTGGCCGAGGCCAACGGCGTCGGCCAGGTGTGGGTCAAGGACGAGTCCTCCCGGCTGGGACTCCCCTCGTTCAAGATGCTCGGCGCCAGCTGGGCCAGCTACCGCGCGGTGGCCGAGCGGCTCGGCCAGGACCCGGAGCCATGGTCGAGCCTGGAGGAGCTGCACGACAAGCTGAGACCGCTGCGGCCCCTCACCCTGGCCGCCGCCACCGACGGCAACCACGGCCGGGCCGTCGCCCGCATGGCCGCCCTCCTCGGCTTCGACGCCGACGTCTATGTGCCGCATGGCACCGCGACCGCGCGAATCGACGCCATCGAGGGCGAAGGCGCCCGTGTCACGGTGGTCGACGGCGACTACGACGCCGCGGTCGCCGCCGCCGCCTCCACCGCCGGGGCGCGCTGCCTGGTCATCCAGGATGTCGCCTGGCCCGGTTACGAGCAGGTCCCGGCCTGGGTCGTCGAGGGCTACGGGACCATCTTCTGGGAGGTCGACGACCAGTTCGCGACGCGCGGCGAGGAGGGCCCGGACCTGGTCATGGTCCCGGTCGGCGTCGGCGGGCTGGCCGCCGCCGCCGTGCGGCACTGGCGCCGCCGGAGCCTCGGGCGGCCGCCCCGGCTGATCGGGGTCGAGCCGCTCGCGGCCGCCTGCGTGCTGCGCTCACTCCACGCCGGCCGGATCGTCACCGTACCCGGCCCCCACCACTCGATCATGGCCGGGCTGAACTGCGGCACGCCCTCGCTGGTGGCATGGCCGTCGCTTCGGACCGGCCTTGACGCCGTGGTGGCGGTCGGCGACGAGCGCGCCCGCCAGGCCATGCGCGACCTCGCCGCGGCCGGCATCGTCGCCGGCGAGACCGGCGCCGCGTCCCTCGCCGGCCTCGCCGAGCTGACCGGAGGGCCCGAGGCCGGCAGGCTGCGGGATGCCCTCGACCTGGCCGCGGACGCCCGCGTCCTGCTGCTGTGCACCGAGGGGGCGACCGACCCGCAGGCCTATCGGCAGATCGTCGGAGGTGCCTGACCGTCCAACCGCATGGCGCCGACCTGCGCCCTCACCACGGGAGCCGACCATGGCCACATCCCCGTACGGCGGACCGCTGATCAGCCTCGACGAGGCCATCGACCTACACTGCCACCCCTACCCCGACCTGTTCCCCCGCCTCGCCGATGACATCGACATCGCCCTGGCCGCACGGGACGCCGGCATGCGGGCGCTCGTGCTCAAGTGCCACCACGAGAGCACCGTCTCCCGCGCCTACCTGGTCCAGCGGGTGGTGCCCGGCATCCGCGTGTTCGGCGGGGTGGTGCTCAACTCCTATGTCGGCGGCATCAACCCCGCCGCGGTCGAGGCGGCGCTGCGGCTGGGCGGCAAGGAGGTATGGATGCCGACCGTCGACGCCGGCTACCACGCGCAGGTCCACGGCGGCACCGGCGGCTACGACCAGCAGCAGGGCGGCCGGCGACAGGCCGACGGCATCTGGGTCGCCGACGCCGACGGCAAGCTCAAGCCCCTGGTCAAGGACGTCCTCGCGCTCGTCGCCGAGCATCAGGCGATCCTCGGCACCTGCCATCTGTCACCGGCTGAGATCGTCACGCTGGTCAGAGAGGCGCGCGACGTGGGGGTCGAGAAGATCGTCGTCACCCATCCGTTCTTCAAGGTCCCAAACCTCGACCTCGGCACCGTCGAGGAGGTCGTCCGCCTCGGCGCCATGCCCGAGTTCGGCTACTGCACCGTCTCGCCGGCCTGGCAGTACGCGGCCCCCGAGAAGATCGTCGCGGCGATCGGGCGAGTTGGCGCGTCCCGCTGCCTGCTGGTGTCCTACACCGGGCAGCGGCACAACCCGATGCCGTCGGAAGCCCTGCGCGTCTTCGCCCAGACCGTGTTCGAGAAGGGCGTGAGCGAGCAGGACATCATCACCATGATCAGCCACAACCCCCACGACCTATTGGACCTCGATACCGTCGACACCCCACCGCGCCCGGTGGACCTGGCCTGGGCGGCGCGCCTGAACGCCGACCCCTGCCAGGAGCCCGCGGCCAGCCCCACTCCCCTCCACAACAATTGACAAAACCTCGGGCAAACATTGGTGGAGGATTTCATAGCCTGCCCCTTGCGCCCGTCGAACGAGAAGCCGTTAGCTATCAGCGAGCAGGAGAAGCCTGCCGTGGCTTGAGGAAGTAGCCCGGCTGACCTGGACCGGGGATTATCCGGAGGGGACATGGCAGAAGCGACCACCTCGGAGGTACGGCTGGATGCCCACAGCATCGAGCCGATCCCGGAACAGGACAAAGACTCCACCGGTCTGCAGCAGATGTGGATCTGGGCCGGGGCGAACATCGCCCCGATCAACTGGATCCTGGGCGCCCTCGGGATCGTCCTCGGCCTAGGCCTTGTGGAGACGGTGCTGATTGTCGTCCTCGGCAACCTCATCGGCTGTGCAATTTTCGCGGCGATGACGGTGATGGGCCACAAGACGGGTGTCAACCAGATGGTCCTGTCCCGCTCGGCGTTCGGCCGGCGCCGCGGCTACCTGTCGTCGTGGATGCAATTCCTGATGACGATGGGCTGGATCGGGGTCAACACCTACTTCCCGGTCCTGCTGGCCGTAGCGATCCTCGGCCACTTCGGGGTCAAGGACACCTTCGCGGTCAAGTTCATCGTCGTGACCGTCATCATGGTCATCCAGGTCGGGATCGGGGTGTACGGCTTCTACCTCATCCGGACCTTCGAGAAGTACACCGTCCCGGTGACGCTGGCGATCATGGCGCTCATGAGCGTCCTGGCCTGGTCTCGCCCGGGCGTGGTCAACTGGAGCCTTTCGACCAAGCTGACCGGGGGCGCGCACTTCTCGGCCATCACGGGGCTCGTCACGGCCATTGGCGTCGGCTGGGGGATCTCCTGGGTGACGTGGGCGTCCGACTACTCGCGCTTCGTGCCCAAGAAAGTCTCCTCGAGATCGGTGTTCTGGTACAGCTACATCGGGATGTTCATCCCCACGGTGTGGCTGGCGGTCCTTGGCGCGACCATCGCCAGCGTCAGCCAGTCCACCGACCCCTCGAAGCTGGTGACGTCGGTGTTCGGGGGCGTGGTGGCGGTGCTGGTCATGCTGATGGTGCTGCACGGGCCGGTGGCCACCAACATCCTGAACGTCTACTCCTCGGCCCTGGCCGCGGTGAGCGCCGGCATCCGCGCCTCCCGGTTCGCGTTGGGGCTGCTGGCCGGTGTCGTCGGCTATGCGGTCACCCTCTACTTCCTGCGGGCGCCCTCGTTCGCCCAGAGCTTCGACAACTGGATGGTCGGGTTGGTCCTGTGGATGTCGCCATGGGCCGGAGTGGTCCTGGCCGACTTCTACCTGCTGCGGAAGCAGCGGATCGACGTGGACCAGCTCTACGCCGATCCCGAGCGCAGCGCCTACGGGGATGTGAACTGGGTCGGGATCGGCGCCTTCATCATCGGGCTGGTCGCCGGCTGGCTGCTGGAGTTCGGCCTGGTGACGCCGCTCCAGGGCTTTGTCTCCAAGAACCTCCTGTCCGGCGCCGACCTGTCGTGGCTTGTCGGCATGGT
>DATLQA010000294.1:0-3860 GCA_035535495.1 Actinomycetota bacterium
GCGGCGGCCAGCGAGGACGCCTTCGACGCGGCCATCTCGGCGGTCGTCATGGCCGCCCGGGTCGAAGAGCTGCAGACGCTCCCTCGTGCATCGGGCTTCGCGCTTGAGGGCAGGATCTGGCAGCCGCACGACCCTGTCGCGCTTGGGACCGGCGGCCGCCTGCCGAAGAGCACCAGCGGGGAGCTGGATGATCAACTAGCCCGACCTATGCCAGGGCCGCCGGTCGTCGCGGAGCAGTGAGTAGATGAGCACGTCGACGTTGCGGCCGCCGATGAAGAAGGCTCCGCGCGCCGTTCCCTCGAGCTGGAATCCGCACTTCTCGGCGACCCGCCGGCTCGGGGCGTTCTCGGGCACGATCACCAAGGAGATGCGGTAGACCTTCTTAGCTTGTGATTTAACCCGGCGGCTGGCCGAGTTGGCCTGGCCGAGGTCGGCGGAGTGCCAGCGGACGGTCCGGTCAGGCGGCCTTCGAAAGCTTGGCCGCCTTCTTGCGAGGCTTCTTGATCGCCGGGTAGCGGGTCGCGGGTCCCGAGCAGCGGCCCTTGGGTCGGCCTGGTGGGCATCCGGCGGGTTTCGGCGCGCTTGCCGGCGTGCCCAGCCGGACCAGAAGCTGCGGAAAGCCGCGGCGGACCCGGACCGGTGACAGGCGCGGTTGGGGTCGGGGCCGCTCCCACGGCAGGCGCTGGTCGCCGGCGACGGCGCGGGCCAGGCGCAGCTGGGCGTAGGCGGCCAGCACAAGCCAGGTCCAGCGGTCGGCCTGCTCGGGGTGGCGGGGACGAGGGATGGTCCAGCCGAGGGTCTGCTTGGCGAACCGGACAGTGTGCTCCAGGTCGAACCTGCGGGTGTACGCCCGCCAGGCCAGGTCGAGGTCCAGCTGCAAGCCCGCGGGGCCGGCCCACCACAGCCACAGCACCTTGGGCGGCCGGGTCCGCGCGGGGACCCGTTCGACCTGGACGCGGATGACGGTGCCGCGCACGATCGGCCGCGGTCGGCGGGTGCCGTGGCCGGGGTGGCGCTGCTGTTTTGGGTGCAGCCCGGTCCAGGAGGCGACGGTCACGGTGCCGTACTGATCGTCGTGGCAGGCAAGGGTGGCGGTCGGAGCCGGCCAGGTGGTCGGGTCGGCGCAGTTGAACTTGGCGCCGTGGCGGCGCGGGCGGCCCGTGCTGCCACGGGGCCGCGGTGGCGGGTCGGCGTAGAAGCAGCGGTCTGAGCGCAGCCGCACCAGCACCGCTGCGGGAGCGTCGGCGAGGTCGAGGGACAGCTGGGCGGAGTCGTAGCCGCCGTCGAACACGAACAACGGCGCTGGGCCACCTGTGGGCAGGCGGTCCAGCAGTGCGCGGACCTGGCCGGCGGCGGTCTGGTCGGTGTCGTCCAAGGGGTGCAGCCGGGCCGCGTCGACCGGGGCGGTCCAGGAGTCGCGGTCGAAGCCCAGCTGGGCGATCCACTGGTAGGCCCAGCCGGCGACGATCGGCTGGCCGGCCGAGTGCCGCGATGGGTGGTAGTAGTAGCCGCGCGCAGGGGAGCATTCGGCGTCGCAGCGCGGCCAGGTGGTCACATCCACGGCGAACACCAGCGGGTCGGCGTGCGGCAAGGAGCTGGCGAGCAGGTCGCGCAGCCGCTCGGCGTCGACCTCACCGCGGGCCAGGGCGGCGTAGGCGCTGCCCCAGCTACGCCGGTGGACTGGCTCCAGGCTCAGGTGCGGCAGCGACGGGATCGCGGGGGCGCACAGCAGCGCGTCGCCCAGGTCGAACAGCGCATCGGCGCGGCGGGTGAAGCAGGCGTGCAGCTCGGTCCGGAACGCGGCCAGCCGCACGAGGGGGAAGGTTGACATCGGCATGGCCGCGCAGCCTGACGGCCTCGCCACTCACAGGCAACTTGAGCTGCATAAACGATCCCGCCGGGTTAAATCACAAGCTAAGAGCTCAGCTCAGAACGAGCGGACACTGATCCGTCAGCGCAGGGACCCCACCAGGGTCTGCACGAACCACTCCGGATCGTCGAGCCAGGGAACTGTCCGCCGCCCGGCTGCACGGCCAACTCGGCCTGACGGAACAGACCGGCATACTCGGCGGCGCACTTGGGGGGGAGGGCGACGTCGTACTCGCCCGCGACAACCAGGACCGGTGCCCGAAGGCGGGCGAGGGAGGTTCTGGTGGCTTCCGGGTCGAGGGCGCCGGCCGAGTAGTAGGCGGCCGCCGCCTCCGCATTCTTCTGGCTCGCCTCGAGGGCGAGGTGGCCCTGGCTGACGGCGTCCCATCGGCCGTAGGTGAAGGGTGCGATCGCCGTCCAGTCAGCGACCGTGGCGTCGCCCGACCAGATCCGCTGGAGTGCGGCGAAGGCGTCCGGGAACCAGGCCTCCCCTCGGCGCAGTTCGGCGACCTGCCGACGATCCAGGTCGGTGATCTCCGGGCCGGCCGCCCGGGGGCTGGGATTGATCAGCGCGAGACGGCCGATGCGGTCTAGGTGCCGGGCGGCGTACAGCAGGGTGAGCACCGCACCGGCGGAGTGTCCCAGCAGGTCGACTTGGTCCAGCCCGAGGTGTACGCGCAGCGCTTCGACGTCTTCGACCTGCCGATCACACCGGTAACTCGCCGGGTCCGCCGGTACGGCCGACGCTCCGGTTCCGCGCAGGTCCAGCAACACCAACGAGCGATGCGCGGACAATCCGCCCAGGTCACCGAGGTAGGCCGAAGCCTGCATGGGGCCGCCGGGAAGGCAGATCAGCGGGCGACCCTCACCGGCCTGGTGGTAGGCGAGCCGCGTGCCGTCGGCACCATCGAAGGTTGCCATGCAGAGAGCTTAGAGACGCCGTAGACGATGGCGCGAAACCGGGACCCGGGGTTCAGGCGCGCCGGAACACGAGCTGGCGCAGCTCCCAGGTGATCGTGCCCTCCGCCTGGCCGGCGGCGACCGTGGCCAGCTCGCCGGCCAGCCGGTCCAGCTCGGCGCGGGCGGCCACGCCCGAGCGGACGGCATCGGCGCGCCAGACGGCCAGGTTCTGGGCGAACAGCTCGGCCGCCCGGGCCGCCGGCGGGGCCAGTGGGGCGGCCTGGTCGTGGCGGCGGGCCAGGCCCGGTGGGTCGGGCAGGCGGTGGAGGCGGGGGCCGATCTCCAGGGCGTGGCCGCGGGCGGCGAGCAGGGCCGCGGCCAGCTCCAGGTAGCGGCGCAGGGCCGGCTGGTCGGTGCGGATCCGCTCCACCTCGTCGACCAGCAGCAGGCCGCCGGGGGTGAGCTGGGTCGCCCAGGCGGCCAGGGTGGCCGCCGGGTGGGGCAGGTGGCCGAGCAGGAAGCGGCAGGACAGCAGGTCCGCGGGCGGGCACGGGAACGGGACCACGGTCACGTCGTGGACGGCGAACTCGACCCCCGGCGGGGCGTCGCCGGCGGCCAGGGCCACGAACGAGGCCGACTGGTCGAGGCCGAGGACACGGCCCGGCCGCAGCACCGAGCAGAGCAGCCGGGTGGTGTGCCCCGGCCCGCAGCCGAGGTCGACCGCCAGCTGCGGCGGTGGGCCGGCGAGCTGCGTGCCGACATGGGCCAGGAAGGACCGGCTGGTCGGCTCGAACACCTCGGCGAGCAGGGCCAGGCGCCGCGCCGCCAGCGCGGAGTCGCCGAAGGCGTAACCGCCCACCGGCGGCGCCGGGGGCCCCGGGCGAGGTGGCGTTAGTGGAACGACTCGCCGCAGGCGCAGGAGCCGGCGGCGTTGGGGTTGTCGATCGTGAAGCCCGACTTCTCCAGGGTGTCGAGGTAGTCGATGGAGGCGCCGCTGAGGTAGGGGGCGCTCATCTTGTCGGTCACCACGGCCACGCCGTTGACCTCGCCGCGGACGTCGCCGTCGAGGGAACGGTCGTCGAAGAACAGCG
>DATLQA010000295.1:0-43406 GCA_035535495.1 Actinomycetota bacterium
GGATCCACAGCACGGCGCCGATGATGATCAGGATGATCCCCAGCGTCTGCAGGATCCCGATGCCGGCAAGCCAGCCGATGACCAGCAAGATCACACCGAGTATGAGCACGCTGCCGCCTCCTCCGACCCGACCTCCACGCCCGATGCGCGAAGGGACCTGGCCGTCCTGTGTCCGATGGTTCCCACGCCGCAGGCAATCCAACCTCAACCGGTGGAGGGTCGGCCGGTCTCGGACCCGTTCGGGGTTGGCCGCGGGACTCCTGGGTACCCGAACGCCCTACTCCCGATCGCGCACGAGAAGGGGACGGCTAACGGCATCGGCTGAGCGGGCCGCTAGCAACGGAGGAGCATGGAGACCTTTGACGTCGTGGTCCTTGGCGGCGGGTCGGCCGGGGAACTGGTCGCGACCGGCGCCGCCAAGGCGGGCCGGTCGGTTGCGCTGGTCGAAGCCGACCGCGTTGGCGGGGAATGTCCGTACGTCTCCTGTGTGCCCAGCAAGGCGCTGCTTCGCTCGGCGGAGGTCCGCGACCTGGTGAGAGCCGCGCCCCGGTACGGGGCCGCCGCTCGTGCGCCAACCCTGGAGGCCAACGGTGCGGCCTGGGTGCGGGCCGTAGCGCGCCGCGACGAGCTGGTCGGCAACCGCGACGACACCGGGTCGGCCGGCGAGGTCGAGCGGGCCGGGGCGAGGCTGCTGCGCGGCTGGGGCCGGATCACCGGGCCCGGCCGGATCGAGGTCGACGGCACCGGCTACGGCTGGACCGACCTGGTGATCGCCACCGGCAGCACTCCTGTCCGACCGCCGATCGACGGGTTGGACGAGGTGCCGACCTGGACCAGCGACCAGGCCCTCAGCTCGGATGAGCTGCCGGCATCCATGGCGATCCTCGGCGGCGGGGCGGTGGGCTGCGAACTGGCCCAGGCCTACAACGGCTTCGGCGCCAAGGTCACCCTGATCGAAGCAGCGCCCCGCCTGCTCGAACCGGAAGAGCCAATCGTCGGCGAGGTGCTGGCAGATGTCCTCGACGGTGCCGGTGTGGAGCTGCGACTCGGCCGGACACTGACCAAGGCCGAAGCGGTCGCGGAAGGCGCCCAGCTCACCCTGGACGACGGCAGCCAGCTCCAGGTCGACCGGGTGGTGGTCGCCGTCGGCCGCAAGCCGGCCGTCGACGGGATCGGCCTGGAGGCGATCGGGATCACCGCGGACGACCGCTTGGAGACTGACGCGCGCTGCCGGGTGCGCGGGCAGGAGCACGTCTGGGCGGCCGGGGACGTCACCGGCGTGGCGCCGTATACCCACACCGCCAATTACCAGGGGCGGATCGTCACCGCCAACCTCCTTGGAGGGACCGCCACCGCCGACTACCGAGCGGTCCCACGGGTGGTCTTCACCCACCCGCCGGTGGCCGCGGTCGGCATGACCGTGGAGGCGGCCGAGGAGCAGGGGATCCCAGCGGTGAGCGCGGAGATGGACCTGGCCGAGACGGCCCGGGCCAGCACCGATGGCGCGGAGACCGGCCGCCTGGTCCTGGTCGCCGACCGTGACCGGCAGGTGCTGGTGGGCGCCTCGGCGATCGGCCCGCGAGTCGAGGAGTGGCTCGGCGAGGCCACCCTGGCGATCCGTGCCGAGGTCCCCCTGTCACTGCTGACCGACCTGGTCCACCCCTTCCCGAGCTTCGCCGAAGCCTACGAGCCACCTCTGCGGGAGCTGGCGGCGACGCCGCGCCGTTGAGGCCGCCGCTTGAGCCCGCCTCAACCAGCTGAACGGAGGAATACGGTGGAGATGCTGCTCGCCCCTCTCCGCGCGGTCGGCCGCGCCGGCCTGGCCGCCATGTTCATCACCGGCGGTGCCGACGCGCTCTGGAACCCTGGCCCGCGAACCGGGCAGGCGGCCGAATTCGGGGTGCCGATGGAACCCGAGCTGGCGGTCCGGCTCAACGGCGCCACCATGCTGGTCGCCGGTGTCGCGCTCGCCATCGGCGTGTGGCCCCGGCTGGCCGCCGCCGCGTTGGCCGGGACGGTGGTGCCGACGACCATGGCAGGTCATCCGTACTGGCGCATCACCGACCAGGCGGCGCGACGCCAGCAGCGCACCCACTTCTACAAGAACGTCGGCCTGTTCGGCGGCGCGCTGCTGGTCATGTCCGAGCGCCCGGCCTGCCGCCGCTGACCTGGCTGAACGCGGCCGAGGTTCCAGGCCGCCCACCTGGCTAGATCGCCGGTTCGACGTCGCGGGCGCGGCGGCGGCCGGGCCGCAGCATCAGCACCAGCGCGCCGAGCCCGAACACCACCAGCAGCCCCTCCAGCCATCCTCCCGCGACGGGGATCGCCGAGATCAGCACCACCACCAGCACACCAAGGGCCATCGCCGCGAACGCGACGCCGAACGAGCGGCCCCCACCCCGGAACACCAGCCTCCCGAGCGCCAGGCCAACGGTCGCCTGCGCGCCGAAGGCCACCGCGAGGAGGAACAGGAAGCAGATGATGGCCACGGCCAGCGCCCCGGCGAACGCGATGGTCCCGGCCAGGGCTCCGAGCCCCAGCAGGCCGAGCGCGATGGCCAGCAGGACGGTGACCAGGATCACCGCGATCAGCAGGATGATGACGCCGATGAACCCGAGGATCCCGACTCCGAAGCTGACCAGCGGATTCCTCCGGACCGAATCGGCCGCGCCGCGGATCATCCGCGGGACCAGCCACAGCATCAGCAGGCCGATGACGAGGATGCTTGCGTAGCGGCGCAGGCGGTCGAAGGCGCGGTCCGCCGGCGTGGGCGCCTTCTCCGCCTCGCGCTGCCCGACGGTGACCTTCTCGGTGCCGCCGACCGAGCCGCGCCGCGTGTAGCCGCCGGTGCCACCAAGGACGCTGCCGGCGACAGCGCCTTCCATGGTCATCTGTCCGGCGCCGAAGATGAGGTCACCGCCGATCCGCGCCCCCCGAGCGACCGTCGCCTGACCGGCTGCGAGCAGCACGTCTTCCCCGACCTGTCCTTCCAGGCGCGCCTGTCCGGAGGCGACCCGCACGTCGCCGTCGACCTGTCCGGAGATGGTGGTGTTCCCGGCGGCCACCAGGACGTCGCCGGTGACCGGGCCGGTGATCTTGACCTGCCCTCCGCTGGCGACCAGGTCGCCGTCGACCTTGCCATCGATCCTCACCGTTCCGCCGGAGGCGATCAGGTCTCCCTGCACCGTCTCCCCGGCGGGCAAGGTGACCTCCGAGCCGCTGCGGACCTTCCCGCCCAACTCGGTCTGCTGAGCGACAGCCGCGGCCGACAGAGAGGCCAGCACGAGGCCGGCCAACGCGATCGCCTTCACAACGGGCTCCTTGTGGGGCCGGCGCGCTTGCCATGGACTGAGCACCGGCGAGGCGTTTGTGATGATCCGTCCGATATTTCGAGCGGTAGCCTACACAGATTCCACCGACACGGTGACGATCGCGACGCCTACACCGAGCCCGGCTCGTGGAGCTGGCGCCAGACCCGTTCGGGAGTCAGCGGCAGGTCGCGGATGACGGCACCGGTGGCCTGCGTCACCGCGGCGGCGAGCGCCGGGGCGGTGCACAGGAGGCTTCCCTCGGCGACGCCCTTGGAGCCGTAGGGGCCGGGACCGTCCTGGTTCTCCACCATCAGGGCACGGAGCTCGAGGGGGACGTCCTTGGTGGTGGGGATGCGGTAGTCGAGCGCCCCGAGGTTGCGGATCCGGCCGAGGTCGTCGAGGGCGAGGTGCTCCATGAGCGCATGCCCCAGCCCCATGATCGCGGCTCCCTCGTCCTGGGCCTCGACCTGCAGCCGGTTGAGCGCCTTGCCGACGTCGCCGACGGTGATGTGCTTGTGGATCAGCACCTCGCCGGTGTCGCCGTCCACCTCGACCTCGAACGCCGTGCAATTGAACTCGTAGAAGGCGGCGCCGCCACCGAGCGGGTGGTCGGGCATGTCGGCCTTGCGCATGACGCCGTTGCCGATCAGCTCACCACGCAGCCGCCCCAACCCGGTCTGGACCACCTCGACGACGGGGACCTGCCGCGCCTCGACGAGGACCCGGCCCCGCTCGACCGCCACCGACTCGTGGTCGGCTCCGTACAGGTCGGCGGCCATCTCGCGGAGCTGGCGCTGGATGTCCCGGCAGGCACGCAGGATCGCGGTGCCCATGAAGACCGTCGAGCGGCTGGCGGAGGTCTGCAGGTCGAAGGGGACGATGGTGGTGTCCCCCATGACCACCCGCACGCGGTCGAGCGGCACGCCGAGCTCCTCGGCGGCGATCTGGGCGAAGATCGTCCGGGCGCCCTGGCCCATGTCCGAGGTGCCGGCGAAGACGAGCACGCTGCCGTCGAACAGCAGCCGGACGGTGGCGTAGGACAGCCCGGTGGTGGCGCCGGCCTTGATGCCGCAGGCGATGCCGCGGCCGCGCCCGGGAGGCAGGCTCCTCTCCCACCCCACCGCCTCGGCGGCCCGGCGGACCGACTGCTCCCAATCGCCGTCGGCCGGCACGTCCCCCGGCACCACCGGCTCGCCCTTGGCCGCCAGGTTGCGCAGGCGGATCGCGAGACCGTCGAGGCCGAGGCGGCGGGCGGCCTCGTCGAGCTGGGACTCGACCGCCCAGGTGATCTGCGGTGCGCCGAACCCCCGGAAGGCGGTGCTCGGGGGGGTGTGCGACAGGACGGCCTTGGCCCGGATCCGGGCCGCCGGGACGCGGTAGGGCCCACAGGCGAGGTAGTTGCTCTTGGTGACCACCCGTTCGCCGATGTCGGCGTAGGCGCCGAGCAGGTAGTCGCTCTCGATGTCGTGGAACCTGATCCGCCCGTCCGAGGTGAAGCCGCTGCGCACGCGGATCTCGGCGGCGGCGCGCCGGACCGCCTGGAAGGTCTCCTCCAGGGTGAGGACGAGACGGCACGGCCGTCCGGTCCGCATGGCGAGGAACCCGAGCAGCGGTTCGAACTTGGGGTTCTGCTTCCCGCCGAAGCCGCCGCCGGGATCCGGCGCGACCACTCGCACCTTGGCCAGCGGCAGCGAGAACAGCTCGGCCATCATCCGTTGCAGGAGGTAGGGGTGCTGGACCGGGCTCCAGAAGGTGAGCCCGTCGTCGTCCACCGCGGCGATGGCCCCGTGCGGCTCGATGGAGAAGTGGGTGACCATCGGGAAGCGGTAGGTGTGCTCGATCACCAGGTCGGCCGCTTCGGCCTCGACGTCCCCCCAGTGGTAGCAGCGTTCGCGCAGCACGTTCGTCCCGGCGAGGGGGTCGCCCGGCCGCAGCGACCGGTCCTGGACCAACGGCGCCCGCGGGTCAAGGGCGTCGCGGATGGTCACGGCCGCCGGCAGCACCTGGTGCTCGACGGCGACCAGCCGCGCGCCCTCCTCGGCGGCGTCCCTGCTGGTCGCGGCCACGGCCGCGACCGGCTCCCCGTGGTACTTCGTCTCCCCGGTGGCGAGGACGGGCCGGTCGGCGAACACCGGGCCGAAGCGGGGCACCGGCTGGGGCAGGTCGTCGGCGGTGATGACGTCGACGACGCCGGCGACGGCGAGGGCGGCGCCGGCGTCGATCCCGTCGATCCGCGCCCGCGCGCAGTCCACGGTGACCAGCTTGACGTGGAGCAGGTCGTCCAGGCGCAGGTCGGCCAGGAACTTCTGGGCGCCGGTGACGCGCTCGCGGCCGCCGAGCCGGCGCGCCGAGGCGCCGATGCCCGCCGGTCCCGGCCGACCGGTGGCCATCAGCGGTCCGCCCGCGCGGCGGCGAGGACGGCTTCGACGATCCGGTTGTAACCCGCGCACCGGCACAGGTTCCCCGAGAGGCCTTCGCGGACCTCCTCGGCGGTCGGGTCGGGATTGGTGGCCAGCAGGTACCGTGCCGAGACGACCATGCCGGGGATGCAGAAGCCGCACTGGACGGCGCCGCGTTCCAGGAAGGCGTCCTGCAGCCGGCTGAGGCGGTCGGGGTCGGGTGCGAGACCCTCGACGGTGGTCACGCTGGCCCCGTCGACCTCGATGGCGAGCACCAGGCAGGAGTTGACGGCGCGACCGTCGACGATCACGGTGCACGCCCCGCACTCCCCCACGGCGCAGCACTCCTTGGTGCCGGTCAGGTCGAGTTCCTCGCGCAGCACGTCCAGCAGCGCACGGTGGGGCTCGACGGCGACCGACCGATCGGTGCCGTTGACCGTCAGGTGCAGGACGCGGGTCGCCGTCATCGTGCCCGCCCGCCGGCCCGCGCCAGCCGGTCGGTCGCCGTGGCGAGGGTTCGCCGGCTGAGCACCCGCAGCATCGCGATCCGGTACTCCTGGCTGGCGCGGACGTCGGTGATCGGGCTGGCGTTGGCGATGAGCCCTTCCAGGATGGCCGCCTTCCGGTCCTCAGCCGCCCCGGGATCGGCCAGGGTTCCGGTGTGGTCGGCGACGAGGAACGGCCGTGGCGCCACCGCGCCGTAGGCGAACCGGGTCACACCGTCGGCACCCACGGCGCAGCACACGTTGACCGACGCCAGATCCACGCCACGGCGGCGGGTCATGCGGGCGAACGCCACGCCGACCGGCTGCCGCGGGACCCCCAGCTCGACGGCGGTGACGACGTCGCCGGGCTCGAGGGCGGTCCGCCCGGGGCCGAGGATGACGTCCCGCAGGGCGAGGCGCCGGTCGCCGGCCGGGCCCGAGACGTGCACCTTGGCGTCGTAGGCGAGCATCGGCGGCACGGTGTCGGCCGCCGGCGAGGCGTGGCAGAGGTTCCCCGCCAGGGTGGCGCGGTTGCGGATCTGGATGGAGCCGACCGTGTCCATCGCCTCGACCAGTGCCGGAAGGTGGCGCCTGACGACCGGGTTCCGCGCGAGGTCGGCCATGACGGCGGTGGCGCCGATCACCACGGCGTCGCCGGCCGCCGTGACCGCCGGCGGGAGGTCCTTCAGGCCCTTGATGTCGACGACCAGGCGGGGCGTCAGCGTGTGCTGCCTGAGGCCGACCACCAGGTCGGTGCCACCGGCCAGCACCCGTGCCGCGCCGCGGTGCCGCGCCAGCAGGTCCACCGCTTCGGGGACGGTGGCGGGCCGGGCGTAGTCGAACGCGCGCATCGTCAGACCGTGGCGGGGGCACGCAGCCAGGAGACCCGCACCGCACGGTCGGGGGTGACGTGCAGCTGGAGGCCGGCGACCCAGGCCGGCTCGCCCGGATCGCCAAGGACCGGGAGGGCGCAGGCCCGGATCACCGGTGAGTGCGTCACCGCGACGGTGACCGCCGGCGCGTCGGCGCCGAGGTCGGCCAGGCTGCGCGCGAACGCGGTGATGCGCTGCTGGACGCAGCGCGCGTCGTCGCCAGGAGGGTCGGGGTGGCGCAGCCACCAGCCGATCCGGTCCGCGGCCGCCAGGAAGCCGCCGAAGAACTCCGAGGCGGCAACTGCCGCTTCGGAGCGCCCGGGGACCTGCTCGGCGAAGGCCGCGGCGGTGCTGACCAGGTCAACGCGGACACCGGCGAGGTAGAGGTCGGGGTTGCGCAGCGCGAAGCACTCCGCCGGGCCGTCCACTACCGCTCCCGCCCCGCGCGCGCCGTCGGCGATCGCCTGAGCGGTCTGCCTGGCGCGGAGGGTGTGGGCGCTGAGGACCAGCACGCGGCCGGTACTGGAGGTGCCGAGCTGCCTGCCCGCCTCGGTGGCGGTGGCGAGTCCGGCGGCCGTCACCGGGAGGTCGCCACGGTGCGAGGCGACCTCCCCGTGGCGCAGCAGCAGCAGGCGCTGCCCTGCCGGCGCCGGGGACCGGGCGAACGGTTCAGACATCGATGGTTTCGTACGTGGCGACCTGTCGTTCGGCGAGGTACTCGACGGCGTAGCCGAACACGTGCTTCTGGAAGTGCTCGGACGCCTTGTGGTCCTCGTAGCCCTGGGCGTCGGCGTACTGCTCGTAGAGGAAGAACGTGGTGGGGTCTTCGAGGGAGACCTGGGCCTGGTAGAAGAGGCACTTCGGCTCGGCCCGGGACAGCGGCGTCATGGTCTTGATGACGTCGACGATGCGTCCCTCCTCCCCCGCCCTGGCCTTCCAGACGGCGGCGACGACGAATGCCACGCGGTGCTCCTTTCTTCAAACGCTCGGTGGTCAGCCGTTCGGGCGTGGCCCGACGGTGTTGCGCAGGATGCCGATGCCGTCGCCCTCCAGCTCGATGACGTCGCCGGGCTGGAGCCAGCGGTCCAGCTCGAGCCCGGAGCCGGTCGCCGCCGTGCCGGAGCCCAGGACCTCGCCTGGGCGGAGGGTGAGGTCTTGTGCGGCGTAGGCGATCATCGAGGCGAAGCTGTGGTGCATGTTGGCGGTGGTGTCGCTGCCCCACTCCTCGCCGTTGACCCGCACGGTCAGGCGCAGGTCACCGACGGTGAGTTCGTCGGGCGTGACGATGCAGGGGCCGAGCACGTTGGACCCGTCCCAGTCCTTCGCCTTCGCGGGGCCCATGCCCACCGGCAGCTCGCGGCGCTGCGTGTCCCTGGCGGACAGGTCGTTCCACAGCGTGTACCCGAACACGTGGTCGAGCGCCCGCTCCGGCGGGATGTCCTTGCCCTGCCGGCCGATCACCGCCGCGAGCTCGAGCTCGTGGTCGAGCTGCTCGGTATAGGACGGCCAGGGGATCTGCTCGTCGGGGCCGATGACGGTGTCGGGAAGTCCCTTGTAGTACGCGGGGACGTCGTACCACTCCGGCGGGATCTCGCGGCCGAGGTTCTTGAAGGCGTTGCGCAGGTGGCCTTCGAACGCCAGGAAGTCGCGCAGCGTCCGCGGCCGCAGCGGTGCCCGCAGGACGGCGCCGTCCACCTCGGTGGTGGGTCCGAGCGGTGCGCCGGCCTCGATGAAGGCGACCATGTCGCCGTCGAAGCCGGCGTCCAGGACCCGACCGTCCTGGTCGAGCAGGCCGACCCGCCGATGACGATCCATCTCGTACGTCACGTACCTCATGGCGACCTCTACAGCGTGGTGATCGGACGGGACTGGAGCAGGAACAGGGTGCCACCTTGGTCGATCGCCCACTCGATGTCCTGCGGGCCGTTGTGCAGCTGGTCCAGCTGGCGGCCCAGCCGCGCCAACTGCTCGCACTCGGCCTCGGTCAGGACCTGCTCGGCCACGACCCGGCTGCGCTTGATGGCGCCGTGCCGGTCGAGCACGTAGTGGTCAGGGGTCACCTCGCCCGAGACGACCTGCTCGCCCAGGCCGAACGCCGCCTCGACCACCATGCGGTCCTTGCGGCCGTGGACGGGGTCGGCGGTGAACAGCACCCCGGACTTGCGGGCGTCGACCATCTGCTGGACGACCACGGCCATGGCGATGTCGTCCAGCGAGCCCTTCTCCTGGCGGTAGAAGACGGCGCGGTCGGCGAAGAAGGACAGCCAGCAGTCCACCACGTGGTCGAGGACCGCCTCCAACCCGTCGACGTTCAGGTAGGTCTCCTGCTGGCCGGCGTAGCTCGCCGCCGCGGAGTCCTCGGCACAGGCGGAGGACCGGACCGCGAGGGGCCCGTCGAGCCTCGCGAACTGCTCCGCGACCTGCTCGCGGGGTGGCGACGCGGCCGCGACGATGGCGCGGGCCGCGGCGAGGTCCCGCTCGCGGGTCCGCGCCCGGAGGGCCTGGCCGTCCACGGCCGCGCCGAAGGCCGCCGAGGTGATCACGAAGCCGGGCGGGACCGGCAGGTCCGCGCCCGTCATGACCGCCAGGCTCGCGCCCTTGCCGCCGCTGAGCGCCACCTCCTGACACCGCGGGTCGGTGAATTCGAGGACCAGAGGGAGCTGGGTCAACGGACCTCGTCGGCCAGGATGTCCACCCTTCCCAGCGCGCCGTTCACGCGGACCCGGTCCCCGGTGGAGATGCGGCGGGTGGCGTCGGAGGTGCCGACCACCGCGGGGATGCCGAACTCCCGGGAGACCACCGCGGGGTGCGACGCCATGCCGCCGGCGTCGGTGACCAGCCCGGAGATCTTGGTGAACAGCACCACCCAGGCGGGGCTGGTCATCCGGCAGACGACCACCTCGCCCTTCTTGACGGCGTCGAACTCCTGCGGGGACAGCACCACCCGCGCCGACCCTTCGACCACGCCGGCCGAGGCGGGCAGGCCCTGCACCTGGTCGGCGCTCTCGGCCGGCTTGCGGTGCAGCTTCTCCGGGAACGCCCACAGCGACAGGTACGGGAACGCGACCGACTCCTCGGTGGCGGTACCGACCCAGTCGCGGGGACGGCGTTCGAAGGCGGCCTCCCTGGCATCCCTCCGGTCGCCGACGAGTCCGGCGACGTCGCCGGGCAGCGAGCCCGCCATGAGCGCGCGCAGCTCGTTGTACCGCAGGTACATGACGTCCTCGGGGTCGGCCAGGACGCCGGCTTCGACCAGCTTGCGGCCGATGGCCACCAGCACCAGTCGGACCCGGGCGTTGGTGCCCTGGTCGATGTAGAAGTGGTGGTCGGGGGTGAGCGGGTTCATCCGCAGGCTCAGCTCAAGCGCGCGAGCCAGCTCGTCGCGCCCCTCGCCGGCCGGCACGCCGTCCATCACCTCGGCCTTGGCGGCCTCCAGGTCCTCCGCGACCGAGTGCAGCTCGGCGGGGAAGTCGTAGTCGACCTCGAGGTAGCCACGGATCGCCTCGACCACCGGCGCGGGGTTCTCACGCCAGGTGGTGAACGCGAACTCGTGCGCCCACATGGACTTGTAGCCGAACGTCTTCTGGTACGGGACGATCTGCTCGGCCACGAAGGTCCGTCCCTCGGGCGTCGCCTCCAAGGCGCGGAGCACGTCCTGGGCCGTCGGCCGCTGGAACGCCTTGGCGACCGCGCCCCCTTCGGCCTTCACCAACTCCTTGATCTTCCACAGCGCCTCGATCGAGTCCCAGTTGCGGTTCTCGGTGGAGCTCTGCAGGCGGCCCATGAGCGCGGCGTGGTCGCCTTCACCCTTGGCCTTGGCGATGGCGGCGTTCAGCGCCAGCGTCGCGGAGAACTGGGCGAAGTTGAGCACCCAGTGGATCTGCCAGTGCCGGTCGTGCATGTCGATGGCGTCCTCGAGCAGGATCGCCAGGTCGAGCAGGCTCGCCCCGTCGGTGTCGTAGTCGTCGAACCGCTCGAAGTTGCGCTCCATCTCGGGGCGGAGCCGGCCGCGCCACCAGGTCAGGAAGTGCTCCGCGTAGTAGGGCAGGGTCCACCCCATGTACGCGCCGATCTGCTCGGGGTACGCCGGATCGAGGGGGACGCGCGGGGTGTAGCGGGCGCCGTACTCGTTCGCCTCGGCGTGCAGCCCGGCGCTGGCGGGGATCGCCGCGGTGTACACGTAGCCGTTGATGATCTTGACGATCCAGTCGGAGGCGAACGGTGTCCCGAAGCGGCGGAACATGTAGTCGCACTTCAGCCACCACCCGCCGATGTCCGCGTACATGGGGGACACGGGGTTGGGGATGTGCAGGTCGTCGTGGACCCAGAACAGTTCTCGCTGTCCATCCTCCCATTCGACGGGGAACTCCTCGTCCCCGAAGAAGGTGGCCAGCACCGCACCTTCGCTCATGCCCACTCCATCGTCGGCGCTCCAACGGCACAGAGGATCGTCCCATGACCCCGGCCGCAGCGATTATCGATGATCGGCCTGGAAGTATCGATAATGCCCCCTGGCAGCTGAGAGATGCGACGAGGGTACCGGCGCGGGGCGCAGCCCCTCGAAGGACCGACAGAGAGGTCGCCGATGGAACAGGTCACCGCCCGTGTGTACACCGACACGACGCTGCGCGGGTGCAACCCGAGCTACGTCCTCACCGACGACGGCGTGGTGGTGATCGACACGCCGCAGCTCCCCACCCGGGCGGTCGCCATGCGCGAGGAGGCCTCCTCGCACGGCCCCATCAGGTACCTGGTCAACACCGAGCACCACGTGGACCACATCTTCGGCAACTACTACTTCAAGGGCGCCGGCGTCGTGGTCAACCACCGGGGCCTGTACGACAACTTCATGACCGTCCACCCGCTGCTCGACCCGTTCGCCTACGCGGCGGAGGCGATCCCCACCGACGACCCGGACGGTCAGGCGCTCTTCCCCGACCGCGGGGTGTACTACGCCGACCCGAACAAGGGCCGCATCGTCTTCACGGGGGACCTGACCTTGCGGGTCGGCGGCCACACGTTCCACCTCATCCACACGCCCGGCCACACCCCTGGCCAGCTGGCGGTGTACGTGCCGGAGGAGCGCACGGTGTTCACCGGCGACACGGTCTTCTCCGAGTGCCAGACCTGGCTGATGACCTCCGACATCGACCAGTGGCTCGCGGCGCTCGAGGTGATCCGCGCCCTCGACGTCGACCGCGTGGTTCCCGGTCACGGGCCGGTGACCGACCTCGCCTACCTCGACACCCAGCGGTCGGTGCTCATCGAGTGGACCAGCGCGGTCGCCGCCGCGGTCGCGGCGGGCTGGTCCCGGGAGGAGACCGTGGAGCGGGTCAACTTCGCGGACCGCTACCCGGTCGACGTCGGCCAGGAGTACATGATGGGCTACATCCAGAAGCACAACGCCGGCTCGCTGTACGACAAGTTCACCGCCACCACCGAGCCGCCGGCGCTACCGGCCTGACGACGGCGGCGGCTTGACGTCGAAGGTGATCCCGGTCTCGCGCTCCGAGACCTGCCAGAGGGTGGTCATCGCATCCCGGTTCCGGGAGCCGTCCAACATCGGCCGGCGCACCGGCGGGCCCCAGTTCACCCAGCGCGGCGTGTAGAGGGCGCCACCGACGGCGTCCGGGTCGGTGGCCGCCATGGTCCACCTCCGGTGGCGTCAGCCCCGGGAGCTGGGACGCGTGGTCTGGATGAGCTTGAACTTGGCGGCGTGGCCGGCATCCCGCTGGATCTCTGGGACCGGGACGACCTCGACGGGCGGTGGCAGCGCCCCCGCCGCCCGCAGCTCCTCGACGAGGGTGGCGCGGACGCGGGCCGGGGTGTCGGCCGGGGCGGACTCCTGTAGGACCACCCGCACGTGCAGGCCCGCATGGTCGTGGCGGATCTGGTACTGGCGAACCTCGGCGAGAGCGGTGAATGGCGCCCGCAGCCGCAGCGGGTGGACGGCGACCTCGCCGCCGCCGGCCGCCGGGAAGGTGATGATGTCGTCGCTGCGCCCGTCGACGGCGGCGATCCGTGCATACGGCAGTCCGAGCGGGTTGGGACCCTCGGCCAGGGTCACCGAGTCGGTGAGCTCGTAGCGGATCAGCGGCTGGGTGTGGTTGACCAGGTTGGTCAGCAGCACCTTGTGGCCGGGCGTCCCCGGCGGCACCGGCTGGTCGTGCCGGTCGACCACCTCCAGGACGACCAGGTCTTCCAGGATGTCCATGCCGGCCTGACCCTGGCGGCTGGCCGCCGGGACCGCCGCCTCGGTGGTGCCGTAGAAGTCGATCGGCTCGACGCCCCAGGCGTCGCGGATGCGGCGGCGCATCTCGGCGGTGAGCACCTCCGAGCTGGTGCCGACCACCGTCGGTGCGATGCGCAGCCGCCCGTCGAGTTGCTCCTCGGCGAGCTGGGCGGCGACCGACGGGTAGGCGGTGATGGCCTGGGGCTGGTAGGCGTTGAGCGCCGCCACCATCTCGGGCGGCGGGGTGGTGACCGTCAGGGGCGGCATGCCGTCCGGGCGGCCGGCGCGCAGCACGGCGTAGAGCTGGTTGGAGATGTGCAGGGGGCTCGGGGAGCCGAGCCCGGCCATCCGGGTCGCCGGCGTGAGACCCCAGACGGCCATGCCGCGCAGGCAGGTGGCGGCCCAGCTGGCGAACTCCTCGGCCGAGTAGACGAACAGCCCCCGCAGGCCGGTGGTCCCCGAGGTGGCGAATGCCCGGTAGCGGCCAAGGAAGAGCCGGGCCGCGTCGGGGCCGGCCAGGTGCGCGTCGAGGTCCGCGCGGCGCAGCCGCGGATCGGTGACGATGCGGTCGAAGTTGTCCATCAGCGTGGCCTTGGGCAGCGTGGGCAGCGCCGACAGCGGCACCGCGCCGGCGGCGGCGTCCGGGCCGAGGACCTCCCGGTAGTACGGCGAGGCGGCGGTGGCGTGGCGCAGCAGCGCCCGCAGCCGTCCTCCCTGCCAGGCCAGGAGCTGATCGCGGGACCAGCGGTCACGGGCGAGCTGCTCGCCCGCCAGCGCGCGCAGCCGCTCGGCCTGGCCGGAGGTGGTGGTGGCGACGGTCATGTGAGGGCTCCCTTCTTCCTCTGGCCTATGGCTCGTCGGTCGCGGCGGCCCCGGCGCGCGGTCGGATCGCGCCCGTCACGTAGGCCATGAACATCTCCTCGAACCGGTCCAGCGGGGTGGCCTCCGGGTCCACCAGCCGCTCCAGCCCCACGCCGCGACTCAGCGCGTAGGTGCCGCGCACCACCTCCCTGGCCGGGAACTTGAACTCCACCCCCCAGCGGCGGGCGAACTCCTCGACCAACCCGGTCACGGTCTCGATCAGGCGCTCGTGCCGCTCGGCGACCTCGCGGCGCAGCTCCGGCCGCCGTGAGGCATGGGTCCAGAACTCCACGTAGACCGCGGTCCAGTCGGGATGCTCCTGGGCGTACTGCGCGTACTCCCTGGCGCTGGCGCGCAAGCCCTCCTCCAGGGAGGGGGCGTCCAGCAGGAAGTCCACGTGCAGGGGGACGCGCCGCTGCTCCTCGGCGTCGACCACCGCCAGGAACAGGTCGTCCTTGTTCTGGAAGTTGGAGTACACCGCGCCGAAGGTGTAGCCGGCGTCCTCGGCGATCTCGCTCATGGAGGCGCCGTGGAAACCGTCCCGCAGGAACACCCGCTGGGCCGCGGCGAGCAGCTCGGCACGGGTCTGCTGCTTGCGCTCCGCACGGGACAGTCGAGGGCGCATCGGACCTCCGCAGCAAGATCGGGTCGCAGTGAGATTGGGTCGCAATTTAGATTGCTAGACAATCCTGATTACATCGCAATCAGTTGTCAACTCCTCGCGTGGGCGTCCATCCGCCATCTCGCGTTCGCGCGCGACCGCGGGCATGGCGGATGATCCGCGCATGGCGCAGCCCGTGACCGCCCGCCCCCGCTCCACCCCCGAACAGCGCGGCTGGTACGTCTACGACTGGGCCAACTCGGCCTTCCAGACGACCGTCATCACGGTGTTCGCCGGCCCCTACCTGACCGCGGTGGCGCGGGCCGCCGCCGACGCCAGCGGCTACGTGCACCCGCTCGGCATCCCGGTACGCGCCGGCGCCTACTACCCCTACCTGGTGTCGCTCTCGGCGCTGCTGCAGGTGGTGTGCATGCCGGTGCTCGGGGCGATCGCCGACCGCACCGGGCGTCGGCGCTTCCTGCTCGGGCTGCTCGCCTACGTCGGCGCCGGCGCCGCGCTGCTGCTGTGGTTCGTGACCGGCACCCGCTACCTGCTCGGTGGTGGGCTGTTCCTGCTCTCCACCGTGGCCTACGGCTCGGCCAACGTGGTCTACGCCGCCTTCCTGCCCGACATCGCCACGCCCGACGAGCGCGACGCGGTCTCCTCCAAGGGCTGGGCCCTCGGGTACCTCGGTGGCGGGCTGCTGCTCGCCCTCAACCTGGTGCTGTTCAGGCTGGCCGAAGGCGGCGGCATCCCGCTGGCGGAGGGGACGGCGGTGCGCGTCAGCATGGCCTCGGCGGCGGTGTGGTGGGCCGGGTTCACCATCGTCCCGCTGCTGCGGCTGCGCGATCGGGCGGTCGCCGCCCCGGTGACCGGCAGCGTCCTGCGGGCCGGTTTCCGGCAGCTGCGCACCACCTTCGGCCAGCTCAGGTACACCCCGGTGACGCTGGTGTTCCTGGCCGCGTACCTGCTCTACAACGACGGCATCCAGACGGTCATCTCGCAGTCGTCGGTCTATGCCGACCAGGAGCTCAAGATGACCGCCAGCACCATCATCATCGCCATCCTGCTGGTGCAGTTCGTGGCCATGGTGGGCGCCTGGCTGATGGGCCGGCTGGCCGAGCGCCACGGTGCCAAGCGGGTGATCCTGGCCTCCCTGCTGATCTGGATCTCGGTGCTGGCCTATGCCTACGTCCTGCCGGCCGGACGGCCCTCACCGTTCCTGGTGCTCGCCGTCCTGATCGGGTTCGTGCTCGGCGGGACGCAGGCGCTGTCCCGCTCGCTGTACTCGCACATGATCCCGCGCGGCCGCGAGGCCGAGTACTTCAGCATCTACGAGATCGCCGACCGCGGCACCAGCTGGCTCGGCACGCTCCTGTTCGGCTTGGCGCTGCAGTTCAGCGACAGCTACCGCCTGGCCATCATCTCCCTGCTGCTGTTCTTCGCGATCGGCTTCGTGCTGCTGGCCCGCACCCCGGTGCGCAGTGCCATCGCCGAGGCTGGCAACCCCGCGCCGACCCGCCTGTAGGCGATCGGGAAGGCACTAGATCGCCATAGCGCGGAAGGACTATGCACACAGATATCCCCAACCTGTGGACAACCTGGCACCGCTGGCGGCACTGGCGTGCGGCTCCGCCACCGGGTTTGCGGCGACGGTGAGCGGGCTGCACAGTGGCCGCGCAGGCACCGCCTTCCAACTGGACTGGACATGAGCGAACACGACCACGGCGCGCGGCCCAGCTTCCTGATCGACATGGACGGCGTCCTCGTGCACGAGGACGACCTCATCCCCGGCGCCGACCGCTTCATCAAGGCGTTGCGCCAGGCCGAGCTGCCCTTCCTGGTGCTGACCAACAACTCCATCCTGACCCCGCGCGACTTCTCGGCCCGGTTGGCGCGCACCGGCATCGACCTGCCGCCCGAGGCGATCTGGACGTCGGCCTTGGCGACCGCGCAGTTCCTGGACTGGCAGCGGCCCGGCGGCACCGCCTACGTCGTCGGTGAGGCCGGCCTGACCACCGCGCTGCACGGCGTCGGCTACGTCCTCTCCGACCGCGACCCGGACTACGTCGTCCTCGGCGAGACCCGCACCTACAGCTTCGAGGCGATCACCAAGGCGATCCGCCTGATCAAGGGCGGAGCGCGGTTCATCGCCACCAACCCCGACGTGACCGGGCCCTCGCCGGACGGGGTGCTGCCGGCCACCGGCTCGGTGGCCGCCCTGGTGACCGCGGCGACCGGCGTCCAGCCCTACTTCGTCGGCAAGCCCAACCCGCTGATGGTGCGCTCGGCGCTCAACCGCATCGGCGCCCACTCCGAGTCGACCGTGATCGTGGGCGACCGCATGGACACCGACATCGTCGCCGGCCTGGAGGCCGGCCTGGAGACCGTCCTGGTGCTGAGCGGGATCTCCACCGAGCGGGACGCGGAGCGCTTCGCCTACCGCCCGTCCCGCATGGTGTCGTCAGTCGCCGACCTCGAGGTCGACGTGAGCGCCGGCGGCCTCGCTTAGCGCTCGGAGCGCCGCCAACCCGGCCGCGAAGGCGGTCAGCGGCGGCCCGGGCGCTTCCCGGACTCCCCCTTCGGCCTGATGTGGCGGCCACCCTGCCTGCGGGCGGCCTCGGCCTGGTCCCGAGGCTTCGGCTTGCGGTGGGCACCGCTCGCCGAGGCGGGGCGGCGGGTGCCCTGGCCGGGCTGGGGCGGCCGGGCGGCCGGCGCCTGCCACCCCTGCGTCCCGTAGGCACCGGCGGGCCAGGACCCAGAGGCGGTGCGGGGATCCTGGGACACCGGCGCCATGCCCGCCATCGCCGCGTAGCCCATCGCCGGCGCGGGCATCCGGCCGCCCTGCGGGGGGCGGGCCGGGCGGTCGCCGGCCGGACGCCGCGTGGCCGGGTAGCCTCGCCGGCCCCTGGCCACCTGGCCCAGCTGCAGGTCGGCCAGGCGCACCGGCGGCAGCGACACGGAGGTCAGCCAGCCGAGGACCGCGCCGTACACCCAGTGGCCCGCCAGGGCGCCGATGGCGGTCTTGAGGTTGAGCGGGAAGAAGTGCGCCTGGGCCACCGGCGCCAGGGCGAGGACGCCGAAGAGCCCGAAGCAGATCGTGGTGCCGTAGATGATCCCGGAGCGGATCCCGCGCCAGGGCAGCATGGCGAAGGCCATGCCCATGCCGGCCCCGTTGCCGCCGAAGCGCCACACGTAGCCCCAGATCGCCGAGGCGTTGGGGTTGTCGAGCATCAGGCGTCCGATTCCCGGGATCGGGTCGTCCCAGTAGCCGAACTTGTACAGGGCGAGCCGGAGCACGTCGTAGATGCCGGTGGCGGCGACGCCGGCCACCCAGCCGACCAGGGCGCGGCGGCCCCACTCCTTGTGGCGGAGGCCGACCAGGATGGCGAGGAGCGCCGCTGGCAGCAGGATGTAGCGGGCCCCCTTTGGCAGCGGCAGCACCTCCGAGTACGCGGCGGCCAGCGGGCCGATGGCCGTGTACCCGATCGCCAGGAACATCACCCGCGGGTAGAGCGAGGGAGTCGAGCGCAGCAGCGACCTGACGCCGCTGATGATCGGCTTGAGGGCGGTGAGGAGCTGCGCGTCGGCGGCGGCGGCGACGCGGGCGGTCATCTCCATGCTCTCCTCGGGCCCGCCCGGCCTGACGCGCTGGCCTCCCTCCGGTTGCCCATGCCTGCCCGAGTCGTGGCGGCGGGCGGGGACCTGCCCGGAGCGGCGGGTGGCCGGCACCCCACCGCCGGTGCGGCGGGCGGGAACCTGGCTTCCCTGCCGTGGCGCGGCCCGGCGCGGGTCGGCGTACCGCGGGTAGGCGGCCGGGGCGTGGGCCATCGGCGGCTGGGCGGCGGGCGGGGGGACCCGCACCGGCCAGCCGCCGGAGGAGCGGGGCTGAGCGGGAGGTGCTCCGCCCCAGCCGGGTGCCAGGAGGCCGTCCCACGACCCGGTCGCGGGCCCGCCTGACTGCTGCGGCCATGCCGGCGGCGGGTACGGGTCGGGCTGGTACGTCTGACCCGGGTTGATCCTCGTGTCTGTCGTCGGTCTCAACCCCTCTCCTGGCGGCGAATACGGTGCTGGCCGGACCGGAACCGCCGAGCGGCGACGACGCCACGGCGACCGGGACACGACGAGCAGGTACAGCCGCTTACGACAGGTCGACCGGTGACACCCGCGTGGGGGCGCGGAGCCACACACCTAGTAGGAGTCGGGGTGGGGGGTCCCCAACAGCACCTACTTTACGGGCCACAGCGGAAACGTCAAACCGGAGTCCCTCGAACGCCGCGACCCGCCACGCGCCGGTCCCACGGGGGGCGGGGCGCCCACCTACCGGGCGCCCCGAACCCGCCCGCGCGGCCGCGGGGGTCAGGTGGCGTGCAGGTTGCCGTCCGCGCCGATGGCGCAGCGTGCCTCCCGCCCCGGCAGCGAGAAGAACCCGGTCACGCAGCGGCCCATCTGGGCGTGGCCGAGGTGGTGCGGGTGCATCGACTGCTGCACCACGTTCATGCCGACGCCGTGCGGGAGCTGCGCCGGGTCGACGAAGGTGCCGCGCACCCACTCGGTGCGGGCGGTGGCTCCCGCCGCGCACACCTCGTGGCCGTCGAAGGCGCCCTTCAGCTGAAGGTAGCGGACGCCCGCCTGGGCGGCGGCGGTCGCGGTCATCGCCGAGAACTGCTCGATCGCCCAGTCGTGGGCCCAGGTCATCGCCTTGCGGTCGATCGGGCAGCCGGCCCAGATCTGCCCCAGCCAACTGAGGCTGCGCATGCGCGCCGGCACCGGCGAGGCGTAGCCCATCACCGCGAGCTGGTAGGCGTCGTCGGCATAGCCGGCCTCCCGCATGACCGTGCGGATGTCGCGCAGGTTCTCCACGATCCGTGGGATGGCGGCCTGGCTGCGCTCCCGGACGGTCGGCGCCAGGTCGTCCTGGCAGTCGGGGCGGCCGGGCACGAAGGCCACGATGCAGGCCATCACGGCGTTGGCGAAGCCGATGTCGTTGGCCCCGATGTTCAGCAGGATCAGCTTCACGTCGCGGTCGCGCGCGACGGTACGGAGCTGCTCGGCCTGTGGCGCCTCGCCGTAGCGGACCTCGCCGCCGAGCTTGACGTTGTCGGTGGCAGCGCCCGAGCAGGCGAGGCTGACGGTCTGCTCGATGCCGGGGATCGAGGTCTTGTGGATGAGGGCGCGCCGGGAGCGGTGACAGTAGTCGCCGGGCCGGTTGCTGGCCGGCTCGTACTCGCCGGCGGCCTCGCCCGAGATGAAGCTGTCGCCCATGGCCACCACGGCGGTGGGCCTGATCGCCGCGGTCGCCGGCGGGGCGCCGACCGCGGCGATCAGCACGACCGCGAGCAGGACGAGCCCGCTGGTGGCGGCGGCGGCGCGACGGGGTGAGCGCGCGAGCTCTGCCATGGGACCTCCTTGAAGCCGGCGAGCGGTCGGGCAACTGGGACACAGGAGGCCGGACCCTGATCCATAGGATCGCAGAAATGGACTCTTCGGTACATACGCGCCATAGGCTGTATCCGTGAAGAAACGCTTAGAGCCGGGCGACGACGCAAAGGATCTGAGAAGGCGCGGGAGATCCTTCCCGGTCGATTATCCCGAGGTTTCCCGGGCGGTCGATCGTGGCCAACCGGTCGCGACGCCGGACGCCGGGATCTACGTGCGCCGCGGCGTGCCTCAGGCGGGCGGCGGAGCGAGCGCGGCCGGGAGCGGCCGGGCGTGCACCACCCGCAGGCGCAACACCGCCCGGGTGAGGGCGATGTAGAGCAGCCGCAGCCCGCGCGGCCCGGAGGCGGCCACCTCCGCCGGCTCGACCAGCACCACCTGGTCGAACTCCAGGCCCTTGGCGGCTGACGCCGGGACCAGGGTGACGCCGGCGGCCACGTCGAAGCGGTCCACCTGCTCGAAGGCGATCCGGTGGCGCTCCAGCTCGGACTCGGTGGCGGCGACGGCGGCGTCCGCGACCACCAGGCCGACCGAGCCCTCCTCGGCCCTGGCGGCCACCAGCGCCTCCAGCCAGGCCGCGGTGAGCCCCTCCCGGCTGGTCGCCCGGACCTGGAGCGCGCCGGGCACGCTCCGCACCGAACTGGCCGGGACCGTGCCAGGGGCGATCTCGGGCAGCAGCTGGTTGGCCCAGTCGAGCACCTCGCGCGGCGCGCGGAAGGCACGCGGCAGCCGCTCCAGGCGCGGGGCCGGCCGATCCAGGTGGGCGAGGGCGCCTTCCCAGCTCTCCGCCGCCCAGGCGCTGGTCCCCTGGGCAAGGTCGCCCAGCAGGGTGGCGGAGCCGTAGCGGCAGCGCCGCCCGATCGCCCTGAGCTGCATGGGCGAGAGGTCCTGGGCCTCGTCGGCGACCACGTGGCCGAAGCCGCCGACCCCCTCGATCACGTCGGTCGCCTCGTCGACCAGGAACGCGTCAGCCACCGACCACCGGGCCGCCGCCAGCCCGCGGGGCCGCTTCGGCCAGCGCAGCCGTTCCTGCTCGGCGGCGTCAAGGACGCCGTCGGCGGCGGCGGCGAGGAACGACCGCTCCGCCAGCAGCCGGAAGACCAGCCGGCGCGGTTCGACCACCGGCCAGGTCCGGTCCATGAAGACCCGCAGCGAACGGTCGCGGGCGAGCGCGCGAGCCACCTCGGCGGGCGTGTCGAACCCGGTCAGGCCGTCGGTCTGCTCCAGCTCGCGCAGGCAGCGCTCCACGATCCAGTCGCGCAGATGGGCCCGGCCGACGGCGTAGCGGACGCCGAGCTGGAGCAGGTGGTCGACGCGGCTCCGCAGCCACGCCGCCCGCAGGCTGAGGACGCGGTGCCCGTAGCGCAGCTCCAGCGGCTCGGTGGGTGGCCGGACCGACAGGAACGCGGCCCGCCGCACCACCGTGGCCAGCCGTTCGCCGGCCTTGACGGCCGCCGCCTCGGGAGCGTCCTCGGCACGGACGGCGACCTGCCCGACCAGGCTCTCGATCGATTCCTGCGCGACCCGGACCTCGCCGAGCCCCGGCAGGACGTCGCGGATGAACGCCAGGTAGGCGCGGGACGGCCCGACCACCAGCACGCCGTCACGGCTGAGCCGTTCGCGGTGCTCGTAGAGCAGGAAGGCGACCCGGTGCAGGCCGACCGCGGTCTTGCCGGTCCCCGGTCCGCCCTGGATGCAGACGGTCTCGGCGAGCGGGGCGCGGATCAGGTCGTCCTGCTCCGGCTGGATGGTGGCGACGATGTCCCGCATCGGGCCGATGCGCGGCCGCTCGATCTCGGCCACCAGCACGCGCTCGGCGGCGGCCTCGCTCTCGGCCTCGTCGAGCAAGGTCAGCGGTTCGTCCTGGATCGAGGTGAGGGTGCCACCCTGGTAGCCGAAGCGGCGCCGGAGGCGCACGCCGTAGCGGCGCCGCGGGGTGGCGCGGTAGAAGGGCCGCGTGATCCCCGCCCGCCAGTCCACCACCACCGGGTCGCCCTGGTCGTCGATGACGTGCCGGCGGCCGACGTAGAAGCGCGCGCCCGGCGTCTCGACGCTGCTCTCGTCGTAGTCCAGCCGGCCGAAGAACAGCGCGGTGTCAGGATCGTCGGCGAGCGAGGCGATGCGGCGGCGGCGCCGCCAGGCGGCCGCCTCCTCCGCGAAGGCGTCGCCCCCGAGCACCGGCAGCGACTCCGCGCGCCGCCGCATCGCCTGCAGGCAGCGGCGCGCGTACGCCAGCATGTCGCGCTCGGCGCGCAGCTCCTCGACGGCCAGGCCGGCAGGTTCGCTCACGGGCCGGCGTTACTTCACGGTGACGCGGCGGAAGCGGCGGCGCCCGCTCTGCAGCACGTAGGTGCCCGGGTCCAGATTGGCGTGCTCGTCGTCCAGGGTCTGGCCGTCAACCTTGACGCCGCCGCCTTTGATGCGCCTGCGGGCGTCCGAGAGCGAGGTGGCCCAGCCCAGGTCGACCAGGATACGGGGGACGTAGCGCTCCGAGGTGACCGACTCCTCCAGCTCCGACGGGGCGTCGTGGCGCACGAACACGCGGTCGAACTCCGCCTCGGCGGCCTCGGCGGCCTCCGGGCCGTGGAACATGGCGACCATCTCGCGGGCCAGGCGGCGCTTGAGCCGCACCCCGCCCAGCTCGGCGGTGAGCCGCTCCTTCTCGTCCGGGCGGAGATCGGTGCCGAGCGCGACGTACTGGTCCATGGCGTCGTCCGGGATCGACATGACCTTGCCGAAGATCTCGGCCGGCGGGTGGTCGACCGCGATGTAGTTGCCGTAGCTCTGGCTCATCTTGCGCTGCCCGTCCGTGCCGACCAGCAGCGGCGCGCACAGCGCCACCTGTGGCTCCTGGCCGGCGGCCTGCTGCAGGTCGCGCCCGACCAGCAGGTTGAAGAACTGGTCGGTGCCGCCCAGCTCGACGTCGGCGGTGATCGCCACCGAGTCGTAGCCCTGCAGCATCGGGTAGAGCAGCTCGCTGATGGCGATCGGCTGGGTGGCCTCGTAGCGCTGCCGGAAGTCGTCGCGCTCGAGCATCTGCGCCACCGTGAACTGGGAGGTGAGCCGGAGCACGTCGGCCATGTCCATGGGCTCGAGCCACTCCGAGTTGCGCCGCACCTCGAGGTTGTCCGGGCCGAGGATGGCCCGGAGGCTGGCCAGGCAGCCCTGGACGTAGCGCTCGACCTCGTCGGCGTCCAGCTGGCGCCTGGTCGCGGTGCGGCCGGACGGGTCGCCGATGCGCGCGGTGAAGTCGCCGATCACCAGCACGGCGGTGTGGCCCAGCTCCTGGAAGCGTCGCAGGCGCCGCAGGCAGACGCCCCAGCCCCAGGTGACCGACGGAGCGGTCGGGTCGACGCCGTACTTGATCCGCAGCCGGCCGTGCCGCCGCAGCTTGTCCGCCAGGCCGCCGGCCGGCGTGTCGACGAAGCCGTCCTCCAGGAGGTAGGCCGCCTCCGCCTCGGGGCTGGTGGTCGCCTCGGGCGGGACGGGGGGCACTCGGTACCGCATCACGGCGCCGATCATACAAGCGGCGGGAGCGGCCGACGGGCCGGCCCCGGCGCGACGGCGGCACCGGCGCCAGCGGGCGCGACTCCGCTGACGCCGGTGCGATCGGGCGCCGTTCGCGGGTCCGGCCGGTCGGGGGCCCCGGCCGGACCCGGCGCCGTTCGAGGTCGTTGGCCTCGAACGACGAGGGTGAGGACGGCAGTTGTGGTCGCTGAGGTTGCCGCGCTCCTCCAAGCCTCCCGGACCGCCCTCCCGGCGCCCAGGGCCCACGGCATCAACCCGCCGGGCCCAAAGGACCCAATCACCGCCGGTGGGACCTAGGCCTGGTCGGCGGTCCCGTCCTTGAGGGCGAGGACGGTGGCGTAGGCCTCGCGGCGGGACCAGCCGGGCTGGCCGGCCAGGGCGACCGCGAGGGTCCTGGCGGGCACGCCCTGGCGGAGCAGCGCGGCCAGCAGGCCGGCGAGCTCGGCGGGCGGGCCGGCGGGCGGATCGGCGGGCGGAGCGACCACGACCAGGGCCTCGGCCTGGCGACGGCCGGCGGCCAACAGCACGCTGCGGACTTCGGCGGGGTCGCCGCGCAGCACCGTCTCGTCCGGCCCGCCAGGGTCGAGCAGGACGGCCGCGGCGGCGCCGCCGAGCCGCGCCTCGACCTCGCCGAGCCAGGTCGCCAGGGGCCCAGGCGCAGCGCGCCACACCCCGGTCGCTCCCGCCGCCACCGCGGCGAGGGCGGCGGCCCGTGCCGTCCGGTCACGCCCGAGCCGGCCACCGAGCACGAGCCGCTCGCCCGGCAGGCCGGCGAGCACCACCGCGGCCAGCTCAGCGGGTAGGCCGACGGACTGCAGCGGGGTGCCGGCGGCGAGCGCCGCCACCAGCAGGTCGCGTCCTGGAGGGCGGAGCCCTGGCGCCTCGCTGCCGGCGGCCAGCACCACCCGCTCCCCCGCCGCCAGCGCATCCAGGGCCTGCTCGAGCCCGTCGGGAAGGGCGGCGATGGCCGCGCCAGGAGCGAGCGCGCGCGCCGCCCGCCCGGCGTCCGCGTCGAGCGCCACCACCAGCCCGGCCGCGCGCAGCTCGGCGGCCGCGCTCGGCGCCAGGTCGGCCGGGTCGCCACCGGCGAGGGCGAGCACGGTGAGCAGCCCGGCACCCCCAGCCGGCGGCTCCTGCCGAACGGCGACCTCGAGCCGGGCGTCCGGGCGGGCGAGCGCGGCCACCAGCGCCCGGTCGAGTCCGGCGGCGCCCCGGTCGGCGTGGACCGCGAAGGTGTCGCCCGAGCGGTATCCGCTCCGCCGCACCACCAGCCGGTCCCCCGGCTGGAAGCGGGGGTTGGCGACCGCGCTGAGGACGTCCTCGTGCCGCCCGACGCGCAGCCGGATGCTGACCGGCCCGACGAACCCGGCCAGCTCCTCGGGGCCGGCCTCGACGGCGACCCCGACCACGCAGGTCGCCCTGGCCGAGATGTCAGGGGCGCGGATCAGCTCGATGGTCTTGGCGTGGGTGCCGCGGATGGCCGCGTGCCCGCGGGCGCCGAAGGTCACCTCGCGGGGTGACGCCGGCGCGGGCATGGGTGTGGCTGCTCCTTCCTGGCTCGCCGCCGCCGCTCACCCTTGAGAGTGTTCCGGGCCGTCCGGGTCGCCTGGCGCCAGGTCGCCTTCGGGATCGGCGGCCATGTGCAGCATATGCGCGAAGGCGGTGGCGGTGGGCGGCCGGCGGTTGGGGTCCTTGACCAGCGCGCGCAGGACCGCCCATCCCAGCATCGGCGGCAGGTCGGCCCGGTCGGCTCCCGGGTCGGGCGGCTCGTCCCGCAGGTGGGCGAGGCCGACCTTGAGGACGCTGCGGCCGGCGAACGGCGGCACCCCCGCCATGCATTCGAAGATCACGCAGCCGAAGGCGTAGATGTCGCTCGGCGGGCCCGCCTCGGCGCCCCTGATGATCTCGGGGGCGAGGTAGTCGAGCGTGCCGACCACCGCCCCCGGCGTGGTCAGCACCGTGTAGTCCCGCCCCTTGGCCAGGCCGAAGTCGGCCAGCAGGGCGCTGCCGTCGCGCGCGAGCATGATGTTGGAGGGCTTCACGTCCCGGTGGACCAGGCCGGCGCCGTGCAGCGCGTCAAGGCCCGCGCCGACCTCGCCGGCCAGCCGCAGGATCTCGCCTGCCGGCAGGTCGCTCTCGCCGTCGAGGCGCTCGGCGAGGGTCTGGCCGTCCACGTACCCGACCGCCAGGAAGGAGCGCCCGTCGGCCTCTCCGGCCTCCAGCACCCGCACCAGGTGCCGGTGCTCCACCTCGGACGCCGCCCTGGCCTCGTGGACGAACCGCCGCCGGTACACCTCGTCCTGGGAGAGCTCGGCGCGGAGCACCTTCAAGGCCACCACGAGACCGTCCGGCTCGCGCACCGCCCGGAAGACGACGCCCGCCGCGCCGTCCCCGAGACGCGCCTCGATCCGGTACCGCCCAACCCGGTCACCGACCCTGAGGTCGGCACCTGCGGACTCCCCACCGGCGAGCATCGCCGGTAGCATATCCCGCTGATTGGGGACGAGCCCGCCAGCACGGAGGACCCGGCAACGCGGGTGCCGGCTCAGCCGTCGAGGTGGCGGACGAACGCGACCAGGTCGGCCCCGGGGCCGCCGTAGTCGCGCAGGACCGGGATGTCGTCGACCATCTCCTCGCCAGGCTCCAGCTCGAAGCCCATGGCGCGGTGGAAGGCGACCGACGCGCGGTTGCTCGGCGAGGTGACCGAGCGCACCACGCTGCGGCCGTGCGCCTTCGCCAGGGCGAAGAAGCGTTGGTAGAGCGCGGCGCCGACGCCCATGCCGCGCAGTTCGGGCGACACCCCCACGAAGTGGATATAGGCCTCGTCCGGCCGGCTCTGCGACAGGAACCCGATCAGGAAGCCGACCAGCTCGCCGTCCCGCTCGACCAGCATGCTCGTATTCGCGAAGTGCTGGAAGAACAGCCTGGACACCAGCATCGCCCGCCGCGCCGAGGCGTCCTCGCCGCCGAGGCCGCCCCACCATGGGTCGATCGCGGCGAGCACGCGGCGGTGGTCGTCGCCGGTCGGCTCCCGCACCACCAGGCCGTCGAGCGGGTCAGCGGCCATCGACATCAGGCGCCGAAGGGGAGCGCGCCCTGGGTCACCTGCCGCGCGTCCGCGCCCGCTCCACCGGCTCGATCGGCGCCGTCTCCCCGTCAGCCTGGTCGGTGGTCCCGTCCTGCGAGACCGCCGCGGTGGTCTCGTCGGGCTCGACGTCGTCCGCCTCGGCCGCGTCATCCTCCCCAGCCATGGTCACGGCGGCCGGCTCGGACAGCCCGCGCGCGTCCGCGAGCAGCTCGGTCAGGCGCGCCTGCACGTCGGTGAGGTGCTCCAGCATGTCCTGGCGGAACGCCTGCAAACGGGTGGTCTCGGCCTCGACCAGGGAGCGCTCCTGCTGCGCCTCCTGCCACACCAGGTTGGTCGCGTCGCGCGCCTCGGCGAGCACGATCCGCGCCTCCTCGTCGGCCCGCCCGCGGGTTTCGGTGGCGGCCTTGTCGGCCTCGCGCAGCAGGGTGTCCCGGCGCGACTCGGCGTCCTCGAGCGTGCCCCTCGCCGTCTCCTCCAGCTCGCCGGCGCGCTGCTCGGCGTCCTGGACGACCTCGGCCGCCTGCCCCTCGGCGTCCTCGATCACCGAGCGGGCCCTTGCCTTGGCCTCGGTGATGATCGCCTCGGCGGACGCTCCCGCCTGCTCGAGCACCTTGCCGGCCTCGACGCCGAGGTGCACGAACGACGGCTGCTGCTCGCCGCGTTCGTCCAGCTCACCGCGGGTCTGCTCCAGCATGCGCTCGGCATGCTCCGCCCGCTGGTGCTGCTGCTCGATGAGCGTGATCAGCTCCATCACGTAGCGGTCCACCTGCTGGCGATCGTAGCCGCGACGGGCCAGCTGGAAGCGGGGGCGGGTGGAGTCGTTGCCACCTCCCACGGTGGCGGTCTCCGGCTCGAAATCGCTCATGCCTGGGCCTCCCTCGGCTTGATCGGGTGAGCGGTCTTGCACGGCTGGTCGGTGGCGATCCCAGAGCGCACGATCGTCGTGCCGGGTCGTGCAGTCCGCGACAGGGGATCCCATCTCTGCGGCACGGACGGAATTGTCACCGTCCCCGAACCGACCATCAACTGCCTCGATCCGGTCAGATCACGGATCAGCGGATGGATCGGGCGCCCTGGCAGGCGCTCAGAAGAGCCTCGGGTTGACCGGCTCCATGCCGCGGAGGGCGTCGTAGTCCAGTTGCACGCAGGCGATCTGCCGGTCGGCCGCCAGCACCCTGGCCTGCGGGCGGAACGCCAGCGCCGCGAACACCCCCCGCACCGTCCCCAGCGACATGCCGAGTCGCTGCAGGTACCGCGAGAGCTGCTCGACGCCATCGATCTCCCCCCTCCGCTTGATCTCCACCGCGACATACCCGCCCTGATCGTCACGGCAGAGCAGGTCCACAGGACCAATATCGGTCGGGTACTCCCTCCGGACCAGGGTGAACCCGTCACCGAGGACGTGGCACCGCTCCGCCAGGAGCTCCTGGAGGTGCCGTTCCACGCCGTCCTTGACCAGGCCGGGATCGAGACCGAGGTCGTGGGCGGAGTCGTGCAGCACCTCGTCGATGGTGACGGTCATGGACTCGCCGGCGCGGTTGCCGACCCGCCAGACCGAAACGCCGTCCTCGCCGTCGGAGCCGGGCTCTTCGACCAGGGTGCAAGGCGACGACATCCAGTTGAGCGGTTTGTACCCGCCGCCGTCGGCGTGGACCAGGACGGAGCCGTCGGCCTTGACGATCAGCAGCCGCACCGCCGAGGGCAGGTGCGTGGAGAGCCGCCCTTCGTAGTCGATGCGGCACCGGGCGATGACCAGTCGCATGGCTCCGAAGCATAGGGGCCCGGCGCCCGGGTGGCGACCGTGAAGAGGGGCCGGCTGCAACGTGGCCGCAACCTGCTCGGCTATCACCTTCCCGGCGAAGCTGGCATGGCCCGGAAGGAGGCAGGAAGATGTGCGGCGGTCACCAGCCCGGCGACTGGGCAGCGCACGACCTGGTCGGGACGAGAGCAACGGGGAGGGCATGATGAGCGACGACATGCGGGAGCGTTACCAGCGGGCGGTCGAGGCGTTCGGCGCGCGGGTCCACGCGGTCGGGGACGACCAGTGGCACCTGCCGACGCCGTGTACCGAATGGGACGTGCACACGCTGGTCAACCACCTGGTGTACGAGATGCGCTGGTCGGTGCCGCTGTTCGCGGGCGGGACCATCGCCGAGGTCGGCGACCGCTTCGAGGGCGACCTGCTCGGCGACGACCCCAAGGGTGCCTGGGACGACGCGGCCGGGGAGGCGGTCGCCGCGGTGCGCGCCGACGGCGTGCTGGAGCGCATGGTCCATCTGTCGTTCGGCGACGTCCCCGGAGAGGAGTACGCCCAGCAGCTCCACGCCGACCTGCTGATCCACGGCTGGGATCTGGCCAGGGCGACCGGGGGCGACGAGGGACTCGACCCTGAGCTGGTCCAGGCCTGCGCCACCTGGTTCAAGGAGCGGGAGGAGCTCTATCGGGGCTCCGGGGCGGTCGGCCCGCGTGCCGAGCTGCCCGCCGGCGCGGACGCCCAGACCGAGCTGCTGGCCGCGTTCGGCCGCAGCGCCTGAGCAGGGTCACCGTCCGGCCAACGCCACCTCGACGGTGGCGGCGGGCAGGTCGGGGAGCGGGGTGGGAGGTGGTGGCGGCACGGTTGGCTCGCGCAGCCGCCGCTGCCACCAGCCCACGTCGTGCCAGGACCCGAGCTTGAAGCCGACCGCCCGGTAGACGCCGACCGGGGTGAAGCCGAGGGCCTGGTGGAGGCCGACGCTGGCCGGGTTGGGCAGGGTGATGCCGGCGTGCGCGCTGGTGAAGCCCTGGGCGGTGAGCAGCGCGAGCAGCGGCACGTAGAGGCCGCGGCCGACCCCGGCACGGCGGGCGTGCCCGGTGACGTAGACGGAGACGTCCACCGACCACCGGTAGGCGGGCCGGGCCCGGTGCGCGGCGGCGTAGGCGAACCCGAGCGTCTCGCCGTCGCGTTCGCTGACGAGCCAGGGGAGCGTGACCAGGGTATGGGCGATCCGGCGGCCCATCTCGGGCACGCCGGGCGGGTCGACCTCGAAGGAGATGGCCGTGTCGCGGACGATCGGCGCGTAGATCGCCTGCACCCGCGCCGCGTCGTCCGCCGTGGCCAGCCGGATGGTCGGACGACCGCCCCGGAGACGGGGCGGCCGGGAGCGTCCGGTGGGCGGCTGACTCACTGACGAGTCCTTGCGCTCGACGCATACTTGACCCCATCGTCCCACGGTCTCGCCAACCCCCGGACCGACCGCGACCACCCAGCCGACGCGGCTCGCGGCGGCCCTGAAGGAGCCGAGCGATGGCAGCGACCCGCATCGACCAGACCCCCGAGTGGAAGGCGCTCGGTGAGCACCACCGCCAGCTCGCCGACGTGCACCTGCGCCAGCTGTTCGCGGACGACCCCAACCGCGGCGAGACCATGACCCTGGAGGCCGGTGACCTCTACCTGGACTACTCCAAGAACCGGCTCACCGTGGAGACCCTGCGCCTGCTGGTCGCCGTGGCCGAGCGGGCCGGCCTGCGGGCCAAGATCGACGACATGTTCGCCGGCCGGCGCATCAACGTCACCGAGGACCGCCCGGTGCTGCACGTCGCCCTCCGCACCCCGCCGGACCGCTCGATCATGGTCGACGGCGAGGACGCGGTCGCCCAGGTCCACGCCGTGCTGGCCAAGATGCGCGACTTCGCCACCCGGCTGCGGGCCGGCGAGTGGCGCGGCTACACCGGCCAGCGCATCGCCACCGTGGTCAACATCGGCATCGGCGGCTCGGACCTCGGCCCGGCCATGGCCTACGAGGCCCTGAAGGACTACAGCGACCGGTCGCTGGAGGTGCGCTTCGTCTCCAACGTCGACGGCACCGACGTGTGGGAGGCGACCAGGGACCTTGACCCGGCGGCGACCCTGTTCGTGGTCTGCTCGAAGACCTTCACCACCCTGGAGACGCTCAGCAACGCCCGCACCGCCAGGGAATGGCTGCTCGGCGCGTTGCGCGACGAGGCCGCCGTCCGCCACCACTTCGTGGCCGTCTCGACCAACGCCGCCAAGGTGACCGAGTTCGGCATCGACCCGGTCAACATGTTCGAGTTCTGGGACTGGGTCGGGGGGCGCTACTCCTACGACTCCGCCATCGGGCTGTCGCTGATGCTGGCCATCGGACCGGACCGGTTCGAGGAGATGCTGGCCGGCTTCCACGCGATGGACGAGCACTTCCGCACCACGCCGTTCGAGCGCAACATGCCGGTCCTGCTCGGGCTGATCGGCATCTGGTACGGCAATTTCTTCGGCGCGGAGACGCAGGCGATCCTCCCCTACAACCAGTACCTGTCGCGTCTCACCGCGTACCTGCAGCAACTGGACATGGAGTCCAACGGCAAGTCGGTCGACCTCGACGGCCAGCCGGTGTCCGTGCAGACCGGGCCGGTGGTCTGGGGCCAGCCGGGCACCAACGGCCAGCACGCCTTCTACCAGCTCATCCACCAGGGCACGAGGCTGATCCCGAGCGATTTCATCGGCTTCTGCCAGCCGCATCACGAGGTCGGCGAGCACCACGAGCTGCTGATGGCCAATTTCTTCGCCCAGACCGAGGCGCTGGCGTTCGGCAAGCCACGCGAGCAGGTGGAGGCCGAGGGCGTGCCGCCCGCCCAGGTCCCCCACCGGACCTTCCCTGGAAACCGGCCGACCAACACCATCCTCGCCCCGCGGCTCACGCCGTCCGTGCTCGGGCAGCTGGTCGCTCTGTACGAGCACAAGGTGCTGGTCCAGGGCACCGTCTGGGGCATCAACTCCTTCGACCAGTGGGGCGTGGAGCTGGGCAAGGTCCTGGCCGACCGGATCGTCCCCCAGCTCGACGACGCCTCGGCCGCCGAGGAGCTGGACCACGACAGCTCGACCAACGCCCTGATCCGCCGCTACCGCCGCCTACGCCAGCGAAGGATGTGAGCGCAACCTGGTGGCCAGGGCGGCCGCGGCGGCGGCCGGGTCGGCGGTCTCGGTGATGGCGCGGACCACCACCACCCGGGTGGCGCCGGCCGCCAGGACGCCGTCGAGGTTGGCGAGGTCGATGCCGCCGATGGCGAACCAGGGGCTGGACGGGGCGAGCGCGGCCACCTCGGCGAGCAGGCCGGCGCCGACCGGCGGGCGTCCCGGCTTGGTGGGGGTCGGGTGGACCGGGCCGACGGCGAGGTAGTCCCAGCCCTCCTCGACCGCCCGGCGCGCCTGGTCGAGGTCGTGGGTGGAGCGGCCGAGCAGCACCTCCTCGCCGAGGATGCGCCGCGCCCAGCCGAGCGGCAGGTCGCCCTGGCCGAGGTGGCACGCGTCGGCCCCGGCGGCCAGCGCGACGTCGGCGCGGTCGTTCACCACCATCAGGGCGCCATGCCGGTCGGCGGCGGCGCGCAGCACCGCCGCCGCCTCCAGCAGCGGTCCGGCCTCGGCGTGCTTGTCGCGGAGCTGGATCAGGTCGACCCCGGCGGCCAGCACCGACTCGGCGAAGGCCGGCAGGTCGCGCCGGATCGGCGTGCACACGTACAGGCGGGCGTCGGCGAGCCGGGCCCGCCGCTCCGCCCCGGTCACCGCCGCTCCCGATGCTCCCGATCCTCCGGGGAGGCAAACCCCGTCCCCCCGGTCCCGCCCGGTGGCTGCGGTCGCGGCGGGTCGCGCTCGCCGTCGAAGTCGGCGCGACCCTCGAAGGTGGTGGACGCGGTGGCGTACAGCCGGCGCGGGATGCGGCCGGCCCGGTGGGCGAGCCGGCCGGCCTGCACCGCCTGGCGCATCGCCTCCGCCATCAGGGCCGGCTCCCGCGCGCGGGTGACCGCGCTGGCCAGGAGCACCCCGTCGCAGCCGAGCTCCATGGCCACGGCGGCGTCGGAGGCGGTGCCGACGCCGGCGTCGAGGATCACCGGGACGGTGGCCTGCTCCAGGATGATGCGCAGGTTGTAGGGGTTGCAAATGCCCATGCCCGAGCCGATCGGCGAGCCGAGCGGCATCACCGCGGCACAGCCGAGCTCGGCGAGCTGGCGGGCGAGCACCGGGTCGTCGCTGGTGTAGGGGAGCACGGTGAAACCGTCGTCGACCAGCTCCTCGGCTGCCTCGCGCAGCTCGACCGTGTCGGGCAGCAGGGTGCGGTCGTCCCCGATCACCTCGAGCTTGACCCAGTCGGTCTCGAACGCCTCCCTGGCCAGCTTGGCGGTGCGCACCGCGTCGCGGGCGGTGAAGCACCCGGCGGTGTTGGGCAGCACCTTGCAGCCCACCCTGGCGAGCACGTCGAGGACCGAGCCGCGTGCGTCCGGGCTGGTCCGGCGGAGCGCCACCGTGGCCATCTCGGTCCCGGAGGCGACCAGGGCGCGCTCGAGCGCGTCCAGGCTGGTGGCACCGCCGGTGCCCATCACCAGTCGTGAGGCGAACGCCTGGCCGGCGATCACGAGCGGGTCGTCCATCCTTCAACCTCCCTGGGTGGCACCGAGGACCTCGAGCCGGTCGCGCTCGGTCAGCACGGTCGACTCCCAGGCCGAGCGGGGCACCACGGTGCCGTTCACGGCCACGGCGATGCCGCCGCGCGCCGTCTGATGGCCGAGCCCTGCGAGCACCCCGGCGACGCTGGCCCCGCCGTCGACCTGGACCGGCTCGCCGTTGACGATCACGGTCATGCGGTGCTCCCCACCTCGGAGCCGGCGCGCCGCAGCGGTCCGGCCGTGCCGGCGCGGTCGAAGCGGCGCGGCGAGAACGGGGCGATCGCCTCCGGCGTCCGCCCGTCCAGCAGCAGTTCGGTGATGGCCTCGGCGGTGACCGGGGTGAGCAGGATGCCGTTGCGGTAGTGGCCGGTCGCCACCACCAGCCCGTCGAGTCCGGTCTCCCCCAGCAGCGGGGCGTTGTCCGGCGACCCCGGCCGCAGCCCGACCGCGGTCTCGGTCAGCTCCAGCTCGTCGACGTCGGGCAGGAGCTCGGCGGCCGCGCGCAGCAGGTGGTGGACCGCGCCGGCGGTCACGCGTTGGTCGAAGCCTTGCTCCTCGACGGTCGCCCCCACCACCACGCGGCCGTCCGCACGCGGCACGACGTAGGCCTCGAGGCCGCGGACGTTGCGTCTGGCCAGCGGCTCCGACGCCGGCCCGCGCAAGTGCAGGAGCTGGCCCTTCACCGGCCGGACGGGCGGGAGCAGCGCCGGGTCGAGCCCGTCGAGGGCCCCGCTCGAGGCGCCGGCCGCCAGCACCACCGTCCCCGCCGCGAGCGCCTCGCCGCCGTCGAGCACCAGGCCGCGGACCCGCCCGCCGGCGACCCGCAGGCCGCGGGCCGTGGCCGGCCGGAGCACCACACCGGCGCGCGCCGCCGCGGCCAGCAGCGCGCCGACCAGGGCGCGGTTGTCGACCTGATGGTCGCCTGGCACCAGGACGCCGCCGCGGACGCCAGGGGCGAGGCCGGGCTCGAGGCTGCGGCACTCCCGGCTGCGCAGCCGCTCGACCTCGAGGCCGAGGCCCTGCTGGAAGCGGTACAGGTCGTCGATCGCGGCCAGGTCGTCGGGGTCGCGCGCCACGCTGAGGGTGCCGCACGCCAGGTAGCCGACCGGTCGGCCGGCGGCCTCCTCGAGCTCGGCGGCGAAGCCAGGCCAGCGTGCCGCGGCGGCGAGATTGAGGCGGAGCAGCGCCTGCTCGCCGTAGTGGACCTCGGTGACCGGGGCGAGCATGCCGGCCGCGGCCCATGACGCGCCGCCGCCGGGAGCCGGGTCCACCACCGTGACCCTGAGCCCGGCCGAGGCGGCCCGCCAGGCCACCGCCAGGCCGATCACGCCGCCACCGACCACGGCCAGGTCGCCGGCTGGTGCGGCCGGCGACGCGCTGCCCTTGACGGTCACGGTTCGGATCTCCTCCCTCCGCCGGCATTACCCGGAGCAGGTTCGACGGTCGGCGGCCCGCCAGCCGCCCTCTCAGCCCGGTCGGCCCGGGCTCCCGTGGGGTGTCCACATCGAGCCTACTCCTCTCCTGGCCTCGCCCTCACGGCGGGTCAGGCGAGCAGGCCGACGGCGACGTTGTCGCCGGCGCCGCCACTGAAGGCGTCCAGCACCAGCTGGCGGGCGGCCGCGACGAGGTCGGTGGCGGCGGCCGCCTGGCGCAGCCGCTCCTCCCAGTCCGGGCCGAGATAGTCCATCAGCCCGTCCGAGGCGACCAGCAACCGGTCCCCTTCGTCGAACGGCGCCCAGTAGACCCTGGGCAGCGGCGAGCCGGGACCGAGGAACGGGCCCTCCGCGCCGACCTCCTCGAACTCCGGACCGAGGCGGAGCGCGACCGTGTCCCCGAGCGAGGCGCCGTAGACCTGGCCACCCGCGACCAGGGCGATGCTGAGGGCGGTACGGCTGGCCTGGCGCGACCGGCCCGCGCCGGCGAGTGCGGCGACCACCGCCTTGCGGGCGGCGCCGAAGAGCTCGTGGACGGCCGCCGCCGGATCCAGGCCGTCCCGCTCCAGCAGGGGGCCGGCCTCCCGCGCGACCGCGCCGAGCGCCGCCCTGGCCGCGTCGAAGCCGTTGTGGCCGTCGGCCACGGCCAGCAGCCAGCCGGCCGGGCCGGCGGCGGCGAGCACCGCGTCCTCGTTGGGGTCGACGTAGGGGTAGCGCTTCGCCTCCTGCCCGCGGGAGATCGCCAGCGCCGCGCGCGGTTCCAGCGACGCCGTGCCGACCTTCCCGAGCACCGTGTGGCGGTCGCCCCAGAGCACCTCTGTCCGGCCGTGCTCCGCCAGCGCTATCGCCTCCCCGCGGTCGCACGGCACGGTCCGGCTCGCGCACGCCGGCGTGGCATATCGATACCGCTCGGAAGCGGCCTTGACAACCGGACCCTGGCAGCCCTGGGACAGGCGCTGTTCCGCTCGGCGTCGTCGCCGGCGCTCGAGGGCGATCCCGCCAAGACGTCAATGTCTGCTGGTGTATCGTGTACTGTCCCGTTCCAATCCCTTTGCCGCCTTCGCGCACTCAGTCCGCCCGTTTCGTCGTGCCAGCATGAACCTGAGCAGCGGCAGGTCAGCAGCTGCCGCGGCGGCGGCCGCCGGTCGTCGGCGGTTGTCCCCAGCCCTTCTTGCCGGGCTGGCCCTGTCGCCCCGATGCGCGCAAGATGATCGGGTGCAGCCAACCCGACCCTTTCTGTCGACCTTTGGAGCAGCCCAGAAGCCGTGACCGGACAAGTGGCGTACCGCCTCGTCGCACTTTTCGCGGCGTTCATGACGCTACTCGTGGCCGCGTGGCTCTCCGTTGATCTCGGCGGATCCGAGGTCGCCACCTGGGTCGACCACGGGACCCAGGCGGCCGCCGCGCTCGGCGCCGGAGCGGCCTGCTTCTACGCCTCCAGGCGGGAGCCCTACGGGCTTGGACGCGCCTGGACCCAGGCCCTCCGCCGTGGCTGGCGGCTGGTGGGTGCCGCCGCCATCATCTGGGGCCTCGCCAAGCTGGTGTGGATCTACCAGGACCAGGTGCTGCACCGGCAGCCGTCGTTCCCGCTGGCCGAGATCGGCTACCTGGCTTCGATCCCGCTGCTGGCCACGGGCATGCTGGCCTTCCCGATCTCGGTCGGCCAGCCGGCGGCGCGGATCCGCACGCTGCTCGACGCGCTGATCATCGCCGCCTCGCTGCTCGCGGTGAGCTGGGTCACCACCATCAGCCCCCTGATCGACCAGCTCGACAAGACCGCTCCGGGCGAGCTGACCTCGGTCAACCTGGTGGTCCAGCTGGCCAGCCCGATCTTCGACATCCTGGTCGCGACGGTCGCCCTGTCGCTGCTGGTCCGGACGCGCGGGCGTGATCCGGCGCCGATGACCATGCTCTGCCTGGCGATGCTGGCGCTGGCCGTCTCCTGTTCCGGCTACGTCCACCTGGAGGCGACCGGCCGCTATGGGGCGTACAGCCTGATCGACGTCCTCCGCCTGGTCGGCTGGCTGCTGATCCTGGTGGCGGCGCTGCGGCCGATGGCCGCCCACGTCGACCGGCGCGAGGAGCGGCAGTCGCTGGCCCGCATCACCCTGCCCTACGCGCTGCTGGCGCTGGCGATCCTGACGGTGGTCACCGTCAGGGTGTCGACCGACGAGCCGAACCGCTTCCTGTTCATCGACTCGATGGTGCTGGCCGCGCTGGTGATCGCGCGCCAGCTGGTCACCCTGATCGAGAACCGGCAACTGAACCGGCGCCTGGAGCGCATGGTCGAGGAGCTCTCCGAGCGGGAGGCGCAGCTCGAGCGGGCGCTCCAGCGCGAGCAGCAGGCGGCCGAACTCCTGCGCGCGGCCGACGCCATGAAGGACACCTTCCTGCGGGCCGTCTCCCACGACCTGCGCAACCCGCTCACCGCCATCCTCGGGGTGGCGCTCACCCTGGAGCGGACCAGGCTGCAGCTCCCCAGGGAGAAGGCCATGGAGCTGCTCGGCATGCTGGTGGAGAAGGCCCGCAAGCTCGACCGCCTGCTCGCCGACCTGCTCGACCTGAACCGGCTGGAGCAGGGCGTGCTAGAGCCCAACCGCTCGCATACCGACATCAGCGTGCTCATCCGCCACCTGGTGGACGAGGTCGAGCACCTGGAGGGGCGCCCGGTCTACGTCGACGTGCCCGGTCTGGTGGCCGACATCGACGCGCCCAAGGTCGAGCGCATCCTCGAGAACCTGCTGATCAACACGACCAGGCACACCCCGGCGGGCACGCCGGTGTGGGTTCGCGGCATGATCCGCGGCCGCGACCTCGAGCTGGTGGTCGAGGACGCCGGTCCCGGCGTCCCTGCGGAGCTGGCCGGCTCCATCTTCGAGCCGTTCCGGCAGGGCCCCAACGCCGCCAGGAAGTCGTCCGGGGTCGGCATCGGCCTGTCGCTGGTCGCCCGCTTCGCCGAACTCCACGGCGGTCGCGCCTGGGTGGGCGAGCGCTACGGCGGCGGGGCCGCCTTCCACGTGCTGCTGCCGGACGCGGTGGTCCAGAACGGCCAGCTCGCCGGGCTCCCGGCGACGCCCGCACGGGCATCAGACGGCCAGCAGCCCGTCCCCGACGGCGCCGCCGGGGTCGCCCAGCGGTCCGGCGCGCGGCGCTAGGCCCCCCGGACCGAGGCCAGAACCCCTTCACGCACCGCCTGCTTCCGGCACACTGACCCCGAGCGCCTGCCGCCGGGCATGAGAGAGGGCCGAGATGACCGACACGCGTACCGCCGCAGTGCTGGGCACGGGGATCATGGGCTCCGCGATCGCGCGGCGGCTGCTCGCATCGGGGTTCGCGGTGCGGGTCTGGAACCGTACCCGCGAGCGGGCGGAGCCGCTGGTCGAGGCAGGTGCCGAGCTGGCCGACTCGCCGGCCGACGCGGCCGACCAGGCCGAGTACGTGCTCACCGTGCTGACCGACGGTGGCGCGGTCGAAGGGACCATGTTCGGCCGGCGCGGCGCCGCCGCGGCCATGGCCGACGGCGCCGTCTGGCTGCAGACCAGCACCGTCGGCATGCGCTCGGCCCAGGTGCTCGGCCGGGCCGCGGCCATGCAGGACCTCATCTACGTGGACTGCCCCGTGCTCGGCTCCAAGGAGCCGGCCGAGCGTGGCGAGCTGGTGGTGCTCGCGTCCGGTCCTGACGAGGTCCGGGAGCGCTGCGTGCCAGTCTTCGATTCGCTGGCCAAGCGGGTCCTCTGGGTCGGGCCGGCCGGGAGCGGGTCCAGGCTCAAGCTGGTCGCCAACGCCTGGCTGATCGGCGTGGTCGGCGCGCTGGCCGAGGCGGTCGCGCTGGCCCAGTGCACCGGCGTGGACCCCGACCAGTTCCTCGAAGCCATCAAGGGCGGGTCGGTCGGTGCCCCGATCGCGGAGATCAAGGGTCGGGCGATGATCGACGCCCAGTTCCCGCCGAGCTTCCCGCTGTCCCTCGCGCACAAGGACATCCGCCTGGTGCAGCAGGCCGCGATCGACTGCGACCTGATGCTGCCGCTCGCCGGCACCATGGCCCAGCAGTTCGGCCGCGCCATCCAGCTCGGCCACGGCGACGACGACCTGGCCGCGGTGTACTACGCGGTGAGCGGCAACAAGGCGCTGTGACGCCTCCGGCGCGAACCTCGTGACGGCGTCTCAGGCTGCGACGTCGTCTCGCCGCAACAGCAACGGCGGGTCGCTGCACCGTGCGGACGGACAGCGAGGCAGGCTGGTAGCTGGAGCCTGAGCGGTACCCCCCACGCCCGCGCCGGCGGGCGTGGGGTCTGTATGCTGCCGGTCAGGAGTGCCACCAGCTCGGAGGGATGCAACGATGCACACCGACGCCGACCCGTTCTCCGGGCGGACGCCGCGGGCTCATCCCGCCGAGCAGCCGCTCGCCTACCCGTTGCAGCGCGACTGGGCCGAGCCGGACTGGCGCAGGCTCCCCGGCTGGAGCGACGTCACCACCCAGGAGTGGGAGTCGGCCCAGTGGCAGCGCGCCCACACGGTCAAGAACCTCCGCCAGCTGCTGGCCGTCTTCGGCGAGCAGTTCCCCGCCGACCTGCTCGCCTCGGTCGAGCGCGACCAGGCCGAGCGGGCCACCATGTCGATGCTGATCCCGCCGCAGATGCTCAACACCATGGACGAGCGGGACCTGTGGCGCGACCCGGTGCGGCGCTACATGCTGCCGGCCTTCGGCGACCGCGACGACCAGTGGCCCAGCCATCCGCTGTCGACTCGCGACAGCCTCCACGAGGCCGACATGTGGGCGGTCGAGGGGCTGACCCACCGTTACCCCACCAAGGTCCTGGCGGAACTGCTGCCCACCTGCCCGCAGTACTGCGGCCACTGCACCCGCATGGACCTGGTCGGCAACTCCACCGCCCAGATCGCCAAGTACAAGTTCCAGATCAAGCAGCCCGACCGCCACGGGCAGATCCTCGACTACCTGCGCCGCACCCCGTCAGTCCGCGACGTGGTGGTCTCCGGCGGCGACGTCGCCAACCTGCCCATCCGGGTGCTGGAGCAGTTCGTCTCCGACCTGCTCGACATCGACCACATCCGCGACGTCCGCCTGGCCTCCAAGGCCCTGATGGGGCTCCCCCAGCACTTCCTGCAGGACCAGGTGCTCGCCGGCCTGGAACGGCTGGCGCGCAAGGCCCGCGACCGGGACGTCGACCTGGCCCTGCACGTGCACGTCAACCACGCCAACTCGCTCACCCCGCTGGTCGCCAAGGCGGTCCGGGCGCTGCTCGACATGGGCTTCCGCGACGTGCGCAACCAGGGGGTGCTGCTGCGCGGGGTCAACGCCACCCCGGCCGACCTGCTGGAACTCTGCTTCACCCTGCTCGACCGGACCCGGGTCCTGCCGTACTACTTCTACATGTGCGACATGATCCCCAACTCCGAGCACTGGCGCGTCTCGGTCGCCGAGGCCCAGCGGCTGCAGCACGCCATCATGGGGTACCTGCCCGGGTTCGCCACCCCACGGGTGGTCTGCGACGTGCCCTTCGTCGGCAAGCGCTGGGTCCACCAGGTCGAGGAGTACGACCGGGACAAGGGCATCTCCTACTGGACCAAGAACTACCGCACCGGCATCGAGTTCGACGACCCGGAGGCGCTGCAGCGGCGCTACGAGTACTACGACCCGATCCGCGACCTGCCCGAATCGGGCCAGGCGTACTGGCGGCGCTTTGGCGTGCCCGACACCGTCCCGGTCACCTGAGGCCCAGCGAGGCCGCGGCAACCTCCGGCGCCACGGGGTTGCCCCGTGGCGCCGGTCGCTCGTGCGGGCGGTCACTGGACGAGACCGAGCAACTCCTCGGTGGTCCCTCCGGGACCGGTCGCCTGGACGGTCAGGTGGGCGAGGACGCCCCCGCCTGGGTAGCGCCAGCGCAGGGTGAACCCGTCGGCCGGGTCGCGGTCGGAGCCGAGCAGCTTGGCGTACCGCGCCGTCTCGGTACCCGTCGGGGTGAGGATGAACCGCACCCGCTGGGCGTCGGTGGCCCTGACCGAGAACGTCACCGTGCCGGACCCGCTGGGAAGAACCAGCCAGCCATCCTGGTTGACCAGGCGCGGGCTGGTGGTCACCGACAGGATGCGGGGCGCCGGGGTGGCGAACTGGACCCGCACCGCGGTTGCCCGCAGGATGCCGCCGCCGGTGGTCATGTTCTCCTCGTAGAAGATCACCCAGCCGGCGGCCTTGCCGGTGGGCTGCCGGAAGCGGACCTGCCCGCGGAACCGGCCGGAGCCCTCCTCGCCGCCGGTGACGAAGCCCTGGCCCAGCACCAGGTCACGACCGGGCCGGTCCTGGGTGACCTTGACGTACACGGTGCCCTCGTAGACCTCCGCCCAGCCGGCGACGGTCAGCGGCGAGCTGATCAGCTGCAACCGGGCCGGGGTGTCGGGCTTGATGTCGCGGTCGCTCACGCCCAGCACCCACCATCCGGCCGGGCGCCGCTGCAGCCGCACCACGGCCACCTCCGGGCCGGGCTGGGGCAGCAGGCGGCCGCCCTCACCGAGCTTCATGCGGAAGGCGACCTCGCCGACCTCGGCCCCGGTGAACCGGAACGGTCCCGCGACCAGGTCCTTCATGCCCAGCTCGCGGGCGAGGAACGACCGGGCGGTGGCCACCGCCGCAGCGGTGGGATGGCTGACAGGTTTGGTGGCCTTGCCGCCGGGCGTGGCGGCGGCCGGGGTGCTCGAGATGCCGGGAGCGGCCGCGACCGGGCTGGCGGCAGGCTGCCCACTGGCCGGAGCGGACGGTGCGTTCCTGGTGATGAGCGCGATGCCGGAGCCGATCCCGACGACCAGCACGAGCGTGCCTGCGACGAGCAGTGGGCGAATACGGAGCATGGTGGTCCCCCTCGGTGCCGCTTCCTGCCTGGAAGCTCATGCCCCAAGCCTGTGCTGAGCCGGTTACGAAATTCGCGCGGCGCTATTTCGGCCGTGGCGCGAATTGGTAACCGCCACGACTCGATAAAACGCGGGCACCGTTATGCGGCGAACGACCTGCTAAGCGTGGTGTCAGAGGAAATTGTGCCGGAAAACACCAAGGGCCTGTGTCGAGCATCACACCCAACCGCCCAAAGGCCGGGCATGGGCCGCTTGGGCGGGCGCCTGGTAATGGCGCGAGTCGCTCCTCAGGCGCCGCGGAGCAGCTCGGCCACCTGGAAGGCGCACTCGAGCGCCTGGCTGGCGTTGAGCCTGGGGTCCAGCGCCGTCTCGTAGCGGCGGTCCAGGTGGCCGTCGAGGATCTCTTCGGCGCCGCCGAGGCACTCGGTCACGGCCTCGCCGGTCAGCTCGACGTGCAGCCCGCCAGGGTAGGTGCCGAGCGACCGGTGCACCGCGAAGAACCCGCGCACCTCGCGCATCACGTCCTCGAAGCGACGGGTCTTGTGGCCCGACGACCCCATGAAGGTGTTGCCGTGCATCGGGTCGCAGGCCCAGACCACCGGGTGACCGGCGTCGGTCACCGCCCGCACCAGCGGTGGCAGCAGCTCCTCGACCCGGTCGGCGCCGAGCCTGGTGATCAGGGTGAGGCGGCCGGGCACCCGGTTGGGGTCGAGGCGGGCGCAGATGGCCACGACCTGCTCCGGGGTGGCGCTCGGTCCGAGCTTGGCCGCGACCGGGTTGCCGACGCCGGCGAGGAACTCCAGGTGGGCGCCGTCGACCTGTCTGGTCCGGTCCCCCACCCACAGCAGGTGCCCCGAGGTGTCGTACCAGCCGCCGGTGAGGCTGTCCCGCCGGGTCATGGCCGCTTCGAAGCCGAGCAGCAGCGCCTCGTGCGAGGTGTAGAAGTCGACCTGGTGGATCGGCGAGGTGCCGGAGAGGTCGACCCCGCAGGCCGCCATGAAGCGCAGCGCCCGGTCGATCCCGTCGGCGGCCGCTTCGAAGCGCCGGCCCGCCCGGCTGCGCGCGACGAACTCCAGATTCCAGTTGTGGACCTGGTTCAGGTCGGCGAACCCGCCCTTGGTGAACGCGCGCAGCAGGTTCAGCGTGGCCGACGACTGGTGGTAGGCGCGGAGCAGGCGCTCCGGGTCGGGACGGCGGGCGGCCACCGTCGGCTCCGCGGAGTTGATCATGTCGCCCCGGTAGCTCGGCAGCCCCACCCCGTCCACCAGCTCGACGGCGGCGCTGCGTGGCTTGGCGAACTGCCCGGCGATGCGGCCGACCTTGACGATCGGCATGCCGGCGCCGTAGGTCAGCAGGACCGCCATCTGCAGGATGACCTTGAGCTTGTCGCGGATGGCGTCAGCCGAGAACACGTCGAACGACTCGGCGCAGTCACCCGCCTGGAGCAGGAACGCGTGGCCCTCCGCGACCCGCCCGAGCAGGCCCTGAAGGGTGCGGACCTCGCCCGCGAACACCAGCGGCGGGAGCTTGGCGACCTCGCGGAGGACGCGGTCGAGCTCGGCCTCGTCAGGCCAGTCGGGCTGCTGCGCGGCGGGCAGCGCCCGCCAGGAACCCGGCGTCCATGCCACCGGCTCGGTACGCAGTCCAGACATGCCGTCATCCTCCCGGTTCGCCGCCTGACCGGCAAGCGGAGTACCCCACTCCGGCCCCCGCCCGCCAGCTTGCCCTCTTGCGCCGCGCGGCCAGCCGGCCGAGCATCGAGACGCCGAGCGCCGTGCCGGACGGAGGTAGCCATGACAGCACCAGACCAGGTCCAGGACGGGCGGCCGCCCTCGTACGTGCACGGCGCCAGCAGCGTACC